>JAJFVH010000104.1 GCA_021371875.1 Bacteroidales bacterium | reverse complement strand
AAACTCTTTGCCGGTATGATAAACGGATGGCGCGATGCATTTCGAAGCGAATTGCCGTTTTATTTTGTGCAAATAGCGCCCTGGAATGGTTATGGTGGAATCAGCGCCGCCTTGTTGAGAGAACAGCAGGAAGCTGTTTTGGCATTACCGAAAACCGGCATGGTGGTGGTTGGCGATTTGGTAAACGATGTCGCCGATATTCATCCCCGAATAAAAAAAGAAGTAGGAATGCGCCTGGTAAATATGGCTTTGAAAGAACAATACGGAATCAGTAACCTGCAACCATATTTTCCTCATTTTGCAGGGTTCACGGTTAAGAAAGATAAAGCAAACATCACGGTTGCTTCAATCGGCAAATTGAGCTGTAAAGACAAAACAATCAATAGTTTTCAGGTTGCCGGCGCCGATAAAGTATTTTATCCGGCAAAAGCGGTGATTGAGAAAAACGGTTCCATAACCTTATCAAGCAAATCGGTAAAATCTCCGGCGGCAGTTCGTTATTGTTTCACCAACGACGGCATGCCTAATCTTTTTGACGTAAACGGGTTACCGTTGGTGCCTTTCAGAACTGACAAATGGTAGGATTAAAGAAATTTTATGAGAATATTCAGATATAATTTGATAAATTTGCTGGTTGTTTTTTTGTTAATAGCAGGTGCTGCATTCGGTAAAAATCCTGTTGATAAATCAACTGTTCCGGTCGACTGTAAAGCTACGCCCGAAACCCGGGCTTTGTTCCGCAATCTGAAAAAAATACAGGACAAACAAACTCTGGTAGGTCATCACGATGCTACTTTGTATGGTCATGGTTGGATGGGCGAAGACAATCGTTCGGATATCAAAGATGTTACCGGTTCGCATCCGGCTTTGATTGGTTTCGATTTTGCCTTGGTTACCAACAAACCTTCGGAAATGACGCGCAACCGTGCAGGGCTTTTGCAACGGCGCATCATCGAAACATACAATCGCGGTGGCGTAGTGGCTATGTGCTGGCATTCCGACAATCCGTTGAACGGCGGAACTGCCTGGGTGGACACCACCAAAACGGTGGAGAATACAATAAAAGAGTTACTCCCAGGAGGAATGGCACACGAAAAATTCAAAACTTCGCTTCGCCAAATATCCGATTTCGCGAAAACCTGCGTAGGGAATGATGGGAAACTTGTGCCGATGATTTTTCGCCCGTTTCACGAAATGGAAGGGGAATGGTTTTGGTGGGGACGACCTTATCGAACTCAGGATGAGTTTGTAAAAGTATGGCGTTTTACAGTGGAATATTTACGCGATACGCTGGAAACGCATAATTTGCTGTATGCCTATTCACCCGATTGCAGGTTTTATACTCCGGAAGAATTTTTAACTGATTATCCCGGCGATGATTATGCAGATGTGTTGGGCATGGATAATTACTGGGATTTTCGTCCGGATGGAGCAAACGACATCAAGGCGGCAGCCGGTAAAATGAAAATCGTGTCGGATTTGGCACAGAAAAAAGGAAAAATCGCCGCCATGACCGAAACGGGTTTGGAATCGATACCTGATGACAAGTGGTTTACGCAGAAATTAGACTACGTGTTGCGTTCAAAAAAAGCGAAAATTGCTTTTGTAATGCTCTGGCGAAACGACAACCGTATGAAAAATCATTTTTATGCGCCTTTTCCTGGACATAGTTCGGCGCCCGATTTTATTGAGTATTATAAAATGAAGCATACATTGTTCGAAAATAATTTGAAAAACATATATAAATGACAGGAAACAAATAACGTCGTATAATAATATTAAAAAATAAGAATGGAACGCGGATCGAAGATGCCGACTTGACGGTATAAGCGCTGATATAGCTGATTTTAGAACGGATTCTTATTTCGACAAGTCGAAATTATTTTCAATGACTTAGGCATTACCAGTCATGCTTGCATGACTTCAATCTGTTTTCAATCCGTTCAAATTTTATCTGTTTTTATCCGCTTAATTCGTAAAATCAGCGTTCTATTCTTTTTTTATAAATACGACATTATATCGGGGACAAACTATTTAAGTAATTTTGATGAACAATACTACAGGAAAATTTTAAAATAAAAACAGGAAAACAAATAAATATGCAGTTTAAAATTAATACATATATCAAAAGGAATTTTTCTCCCTCTCTTTTGGAGAGGGTTAGGGAGAAGTCATTACACAAAAAAAACGACTTAATTCCCTTTCAGGGTTTTGTGCTTATCATTGTTCTTCTTTTTCTTTTCACCGGTTGTTCGCCGAAAATCAACAACGAATTTACTTCGGTAAAAAACAACCAGTTTATGATTAACAATAACCCCAATTATTATATCGGAACAAATTTCTGGTACGGAGCCATTCTCGGCTCGACGGGTCAGGGTGGCGATCGCGATCGTTTGATTCGCGAACTCGATTTTATGAAAGCCAACGGGATTGATAACCTGCGTATATTGATTGGCGCTGATGGCGAAAATGGCATTCCGTCAAAGGTAGAACCGACTCTGCAAACGGCTCCGGGCGTTTACAACGATACGATTTTTGATGGCCTCGACTATCTGCTTGCCGAAATGGGCAAACGCCAGATGAAAGCGGTGCTTTACTTCACCAATTCGTGGGAATGGTCGGGCGGATACGGTCAATACCTGAATTGGCTGGGCAAAGGTAAAAATCCGATTCCTTCGGTGGATGGCTGGCCTGCTTTCATGGAATATGTGAAACAATATGCCGGTTGTACCGAATGTCATGAATTGCTCAAAAATCATATCAAAAAAATAATCACCCGCACCAACAGATACACGGGGAAAAAATATGTGGACGATCCGGCTATTTTCTCCTGGCAAATCGGTAACGAACCGCGTGCTTTTTCCGACGAAAACAAACCGCTGTTTGCCGCATGGTTAAGAGAAATATCGGCATACATCAAATCGTTGGATAAAAACCACCTGGTAAGTATCGGTACCGAAGGAAAACACGGATGCGAACAGGACATTGCTTTGTTCGAACAAATTCATTCCGATCCGAATATCGATTACCTGACTATGCATATCTGGCCTAAAAACTGGAGCTGGCTGGATGTAAA
>JAJFVH010000099.1 GCA_021371875.1 Bacteroidales bacterium | reverse complement strand
TAATACATCAGACAAGGCATGTATTGTTGTTTCAACTCAAGTTGTAGAAGTAAGTCTTGACATAAGTTTCGACATGATGGTTACCGAATGTGCCCCACTTGATGCATTAATTCAACGTTTTGGCCGGATCAACAGAGTACGAACCAAACAAACAATTGGCACGTTTAAGCCTGTCTATGTGATAGAACCTCCAGAAACGACAGATGAAGCAAAACCTTACGATTTGGAAACCCTTTGCAATAGTTACGCGCAATTGCCTGATGGTGAAGTATTGCATGAATGTGACATTCAACACAAAATAGATGAGGTATTTCCAATAATTGAAATGCCAGAGATTGAAGAACATGCGATTTTTAAGAAAACAGGCGAATGGACTATAAATCGCCTTACTCATCGTCCAAAATCTTTCTTGTTAGAAAGGCTGGAAATCGACAATGTGGTTTGCATAATAGAAGCAGATGAACAAAGTTATATGACCGCAACTTTTGAAGATCGTATGCAAATGGAAATTCCGGTTCAATATTGGTCAGTACAAAGGTTTAGCCAATTGAAAGAAGGGAACAAACCGTTTATTGTCCCTGATTCATCCTATTCTGAAGAAACAGGACTTGATCTAGAAACGCTAAAAACCGCAAAATCAGACATAAAATATCAAATACTATAAACCATGATTGCAGCAATCATTGGGCGAACATTCTTGGACGCCTGGAACAAAAAATATCAAAAAGCATACTCTGCTAAAGAGTTCTTTGATAATGAGTTTTTCCGACTATTCTACGACCATCCAAAATATATGCAATGGGTTACCAACTCTCCTTTTGTACAAATGAAGAAAGGCCAGAAACCGGAACTACTAACCCACGAAGAGAGACTCGAAAAATTAAATAATCTGCATATAAAAATTGATTCAGGCGTTCGTGATGCCAGTATAGCAATTGGTTTTCCTGCATCAGAAGAGTCAGAATTTGCAACAACATCCGGATTAGTGACAGACTTAAACATTAAATCTGAAGCAGAAGATGTATACCTATCATGGATCGGAGGAGGACTAGGTGTTGGTGTGGCCGGTGGATATTCAATATTTTTCGATAGCGCACAAATCCTCTTGGCACTATATGAGGGTTGGAAAGTTTATCGTAGATTTCTAAATGAACCGACACTTGCCAAATTCAGGGGGAATCAAATCAATACTTGGAATGGACAATGGCTCAATTTTGCTTTCAGCAGTATGGACTACCTTGAAAACCCCGACTTTGGGTATTTATCAAATTTCAATATTTTCTCTCAAGATGAAAAGTTAATCGAGATCAATACAATCTTTTGGGCAAAACTATATTTCAATCTATCTGAAACAATAAGTGACGAGACTGTGACTTCTTATGTTTATAGCTTAGGACAGACAAACAAAACTATGGGATTTATTCCATTTCAATTTCATCAGGGGCGCTCAATTTTAAGCATCTATAAAATTTTGTTTGGTGAAAATGACGCTCTAACACAGAAAAAAGATTACGAAAGCTTGTTTGGGGTGCACCTTAAAAGAGCTTGTGAACTAGGATCTATCGGATTACAAGCATTAGAACCTCAAGGGCTTCGCGATTATTTCGACAAGGCAAAAATGCCTGATTTTTCTTCTACCACAGTTATTGCAAAAAATGGTGAGTCACAAGAACTTTTTGAAGAACGTAAGAAAAAAGCAAATCAAAAAAATTACGAGAATATAATTTCATTTAGAACCTATAAAACTTGGTTATTAGCAATGATTACAAAAAACAAACAAGAAGACCTTCACTATTCCGAGGAGGTGGCAAAAGCACTGAAACAATACAGGGCCGATGCAAAAAAACGAGATCGGGCAAATTTATTAGAAAACGAATTACTTCAAGCAAAAACAAAAAAACAGTTTTTAGATGGATTGGCAACATTGGTAAAAGATGTTGAACCAGATTTGCTGGAGACCTTCAAAGCCTTACGTGATAAGGTACATTTAATGACCTCTGAAGACTTTGGTTACTTTATTGTGTTGCTGAAATTCGATTATGCTTATCAGGAAAAGAATTCATAAATCATTAAAATATATATATCATGACAACTATTTATATCAGGACTCTCAAGAGAGCAGAACATACTGTATTCTGTGTACAAGACGGGCAAAAATATTACTATGACTCTCAGTTTAACCGTCGTGTTCCTTATTCTAGTGGGCAACAAATAAAGCGTTCCGTTTTTGACAAATTAAGCTCAATTATTAATGAACAACCAGCGCCAACTACATTTTTATTTGACGTTAATAATAAAGGTGAATTAAAGGAGGGAGAGGTATTTGCAACATGCGATCCTGCATATCCTGACCAATTATTTGGTGGTTGGATGAAAGCATCTAAAGGCGGTAACGAAAAAACCTTAAAACGGAGAAGTCCTCTTTCAATATCAGCAATGCGCGGACTGCATCCTCTTTTAGCTGGAGTTGACAATGAAAACATATCTTTTGACCGCAGTGATCGCTCAAACAATCAGGTTATTGTCCGCAATGAAAAGGGAGAATCATTGACAACTGAACAAATTGAAGAGTTGCTCACAGGTAAAGACAGAAGTTTAAGCCGTAAGTGGATCCCGGACAATCGTAGGGCAGGAGGTTTATTTGTTCAGGATATAGCAATCGACATGCGCCGTTTATTCTCTGTAGCCCTAAATCCATTTGAACCAGAAATATCATCAGAAACCGAAGCACGTTTGCGCGAAGCTGGTTGGATTGAATCCGCGAATGTATTTGGGCCATGTCTGGTAGCGCCAGAAACTGTTCGCGAAAGACTAATTCCCGCATTGGCAGAAGCCATTATCGAATGGAGTATAACCTCTAACCAAGCACGCACTTTCAGCCTAATGGAGACTTTAGCCGTAACAATCAGTGAAAATGCCAATAAAATTGCTGCCAGCATAAGGGCAAAACTATCGGAAGAAGAAGACAACAAGGCTTATCCTATTGTAGAAGAGGAGCTCAATGGCGTGTTTTCTTACGTAACCTTAGCTGCAGGTGGTTATATCCGCACAAAATCTGAGTCTTATGATGCATTAGATAAAGCCAAAGCGAAGCTTATTGAACTTTTATCATCTTTTAATTACGAATCTCAATTGTAGTGGGTTAATTATAAATAACAATCCTCTATGAATATTACCGGTACTCTTTTTAATTATCTGCATGTATGTCATCGCAAACTTTGGTTGTTTGCCAATGGAATTACGATGGAGCACACGTCAGATGCGGTGTATGAGGGCAAGCTGATTCACGAGAGCGCTTACCCTCAGCGGCCGGAGAGGTACCAAGAGGTGGAGGTGGCAGGGATCAAGATTGATTTCTACGACCAGAAGAACAAGGTCATTCATGAGATTAAGAAGAGTGACAAGATTGAGGATGCCCACGAATGGCAGGTAAAGTTTTACATCTATACTCTTGAAAACATTGGAGTTGAGGGTGTAACT
>JAJFVH010000084.1 GCA_021371875.1 Bacteroidales bacterium | reverse complement strand
TTCAGGGCATGTATCCCGATTTATCAAAAATTTTCTGGTAATTATTGTCCTTCATTAAATCGGCCAGACCGACATCTTTGTTATTGTCCATATAGCTCCGAACGATTTGCCACCCGACCCATGTACCGAGCCTTCCGGGCGAATCCTGGGATACCGGAGTGGTGAACGGGGCATCATTCAGATATTTTCTGATAAGCATCACATCGGTCGAAAATAAATCTTTCTGATCAACGATAGTTTCCCATATCTCTTTTTCATATTTCCGGCTCCACTCCCACTGGCGCTTGCTGTAACCCATGAGATCATTTGGTTTTTCGCCCGGCATCACCACCGAGAGCAAAAACATTACTTTCCCCCGATACAGCATATTGTCGAGTAATCGTTCTTCTTTACAATCGAACGGAAAAGATTTGAAAAGTAATGCCGAAATAATATCGGGCGAAACGCTTTCCGGTCGCATGTTATACGTCAGGTATTGATATGAAAATTCTGTATATTTTGTATAATCGCTACCCAAATATAAATCGGTTCCGATACCCACAAAATTATCGTTCAGCATGATAGAGCGATTAAAACCCGAAACAAAGAAGTAAACTTCCGGAAGTTTTATTTCGGGAAAGTAATGCCGGATATACGAATACGTTGTTGAAATGCTTTGCTCTATTGCTGAAACGTCGTTAAAAGTTTCCAACGTTTTTCGGTTAACCGACTGGAAAGCCGTATCGGACAAAAACTCATAAATTAACTTACGAACTTCCACGGTATCGTTCGGATTTACGCCAAGAATATCAGAAACGTATACCGGCATAAATTGAGGGTATTGCTTGTAAAGCTTTTGTATTTCTACGTCGAGTGCGGAAGTATCGAGCCTGACCAAATCCCGATCGAAGCGTTTGATTTTAACTTCTATTTTCTCCGAATCAGGATTCACTTCGAAGCGTTTATTTTTGCCGCAAGACGCTAAACCAATTGAAATAAAACCCGTTATTACAAAGACAATTATTCTGTTCATGGTACATTTCTTTTTTTTTATTGTACAGAAAAAGCGCAAATTACAAAGTTACAACTTTGTTTCTTGCGCCTTATCTTTTTTATAAAGTCAAATTTTTATTTTCTGTTACGTATGGCTTTTTGCTGTTCACGTTGCATTTTTTCAAGACGATCCATAAAACTGCTTTTCTTGGCAGGCTTTTTCGCGTTACTGTTGCGCTTTGCGTGGAGTTGTGCAAGCAGTTTCTTTTCGTCTACCGAAGCGCGTATTGCATAAGTTTGAATGATAGAAATTAATGTTGATACGAAATAATAATAACTCAAACCTGAAGCATAATTATTAAACATAAACATAAACATGACAGGCATTAAATACATCATCCACTTCATCATTCCTGCCCCCGGTTGATCGCTGGTTTGTGATGTAGACATATTCAAGTGCGTTGATATAATGCTCGCAATCGTCATCAGCACACAGAATAAGCTTATATGATTTCCAAAATATTCGGTTACAAGCGGTATGTTTCCACTCCAACTTATAATTGCATCGTACGATGACAAATCGTTGGCCCACAAGAAACTCTCCTGACGCAGTTCAATAGCGGCAGGGAAAAAGCTGAACATGGCAAACAAAATAGGCATTTGCAATAAGGTAGGCAAACAACCACTCATGGGGCTCACGCCAACTTTATTATACAATTCCATCGTCGCTTTTTGGCGCTCGGCAGCTTTTTCGACCGGAATGCGTGCATTAATCTCATCAATTTCAGGTTTCAACACCCGCATTTTGGCACTCGAAATATATGATTTATAAGTGAGCGGGTAAAGCCCGAGTTTTATCACAACGGTCATTAAAAGAATTATGATACCGAAGTTTGAAATAAAACCACTGAATAAATTAAACATGGGGATAATGATAAATCTGTTCACCCAGCCAAAAATTCCCCAACCAAGTGGAATCAAGCTACGCAACGACAACTTATCATCGCTTTTGAGTCCTTTGTCGTAAGCTGACAGAACTTTATACTGGTTCGGCCCAAAAAACAAGTTGAAATTTGTAGGTTCCTTTCCCGTTGGGTCAAAAGCAACGGTCATGTCGGCGCTATAAGTTTTTAAATAACCGCTTTCTTCAGTCTCGGTTTTACTTACCAGGTTGGTTGATGTAAATGCATCGCCGGCAATTAAAATACTGCTGAAAAACTGATCTTTAAAAGCAATCCATTTTACTTTATTCGGAACTTTTTTCTCATCATTTTTCGATTCGCTTAGCTTTTCAACACCATCAGCAACATACTTATAATGGATATTCGAATATCTGTCTTCAAATTTCCGTCCTTTTTCCTGTTGGCGAACTTTTGAGAACCATTGCATCTCGAGGAAATTTGTTCCGGCAGGCATTACTGTATTCATGTCATTGGCTTTTATACCAAAGCTGAGCATATAATTGTCCTTAGGTAAGGTATATGTAAAATCCATATAAGCTGTACCGGATGTTTTCAAACGCAAAACCAGTGTTTGATTGCCTTTGGCATCTTTTTTAACTTCTCCGAGCGGTTCAAAATAAAGATTTGAGGTATTTACAACACGGTTGTTATTGGTAATAAGTGTAAACCCAAGGTTGCTTTCCTCTGCATCAAACAAAACAAGTGGGAGTGAATCGTGAGTTTGGTATTTTTTCAACAGTGCAGAATAAATCCGTCCGCCTTTATTGCTAAGCGTCAGTTTTACCAACTCGTTTTCGAGGGTATAGAATTTTTCTTCACCCATAGCAGCGACGCTGAAATCGCTATAAGCATCTGCAACTAAATCTGCAACAGCAGTCGTATCGTTTGGATTTACAGAATCGACAGTCAAAACGGTTTCGGCTTTTTGTTGGGCTATTTCAGCCTCCATTTTAGCCTGCTCAACTAACGCAATCGAATCATTATATCTTTGCTGTTTAGCCATTTCCTCCTCGTTTGGACGATTCATCACTGAAAATCCAATAAGTATCAGTGCAATAAGCACAAATCCAAAAATCGTGTTTTTATCCATTTATAAATTAATTTGCCCCTAAAGAGAATTAGGTTACTTTGATATATTTATTTTCAATATTCTGTTTTTAAGGCTCATAAACCTTCTTTGCCTGATTTTTTCCCTTTTGAGGTCAGGAGTATTATTTTTCAATAGCTGCTTTTACAAAACTTATAAACAGGGGATGCGGGTTAACCACCGTACTGCTGTATTCAGGATGAAATTGAACACCAACATACCATTTGTGCGAGGTTAATTCAATGATTTCCACTAAATCCGATTGTTCGTTCATCCCACTACAACACATACCTGCTTTTTCAAATTCTTCCTTGAAAGCATTGTTGAATTCGTATCGATGACGATGGCGTTCGCTTATGTTTTCTTTTTTGTAAATATCAAAAACCTTGGTTCCTTTTTTAAGTTTACATTTATAAGCTCCAAGCCGCATACTGCCACCCAAGTCAAGAATATTCTTTTGTTCCTCCATGATGTCGACCACATTGTGAGTTGTGGAGGAATCGATTTCGGTGCTGTTAGCGTCGGCATAGCCCAACACATTGCGGGCAAATTCGATGGACATGGTTTGCATTCCCATACATATCCCCAGACAAGGCAAGTTGTTTTCGCGCGCATATTTCAGCGCAACGAATTTCCCATCCATACCGCGCTGCCCGAAGCCCGGAGCAACAATAATGCCATCTACTTTTTGAAGTTTTTTCTCTACATTTTCATCTGTCAATTTGTCCGACAAAATAAGTTCGAGTTTCAGCTTTTTGTTGTTGTATGCGCTGGCATGAATCAACGATTCGATGATAGATTTGTAAGCATCAGGAAGTTGAACATATTTTCCAATAATGGCAATGCGGACTTCTTCCGTTGCATTTTCAAGTTTTTCGACAAATGCAGTCCATTTATCCATATCGGCTCTTGGCGTTTTTGCCAAGTCGTATCCCATTTTTGTCAGTACCACTTCATCCAGTTTTTCCTGTTGCATGTTCAGTGGAACCCGATAAATGGTAGGGACATCGATTGACTGCATTACTGCCGATTGTTCAACATTACAGAACAATGCTACTTTTTTCCTTATATCGGCAGAAATATTATGTTCGGTGCGTAAAACCAGGATGTCAGCCTGAACGCCCTGTTCCTGCAACGCTTTTACGGAGTGTTGGGTCGGTTTGGTTTTAAGCTCTTTTGCCGCGGCAAGATAGGGAACATAAGTAAGGTGAATTATGAGGCAATTCTTTCCCAGTTCCCATTTCAACTGGCGGACGCTTTCGATATAAGGTAAAGATTCGATGTCGCCGACAGTTCCGCCAATTTCGGTAATTACAAAATCGAACTCGCCTTTGCTCCCCAATTGCTTGATATTCCGTTTAATTTCGTCGGTGATGTGAGGAATGATTTGTACGGTTTTACCCAAATAATCCCCGCGACGTTCCTTGTTGATTACATTTTGGTAAATACGTCCGGTAGTTACGTTGTTGGCTTTGTGAGTTTCAACTCCAAGAAAGCGTTCGTAATGTCCCAAATCCAAATCAGCTTCGTGTCCATCAACAGTTACATAGCATTCGCCATGTTCGTAGGGGTTCAATGTTCCCGGATCCACATTGATATATGGATCAAGCTTCTGATTTGTTACTCTGAAACCACGGGCATGTAACAATTTGCCGAGCGATGCGGCAATAATTCCCTTGCCTAACGATGAAGTAACTCCACCAGTTACGAAAATGTACTTTGTATCTTTCACCTTGTTTTTTTACTTAAAATTACTATCTTTTTTTCGTATTTTTAAGTCTGCAAATTTCGGAAAAAAAAATGAATAACGAAAACAGTTCTAATAAATTAAGCTTTATCTGCAAAGAATTATTAAAATCGACTCATTTTCATTTTCATAGCTTTGAAGTTTCGACATATATCAAAAATACAAATACTATAAAGAAAAAGACACTTCTCAGTGCCTTTTTCTCTTACGGATTACCAATGGAGGTTATATAATTCACCGGAATAAAGCCGAATTAAGTCATGCGGAGGCTATCGCGATTACACATGGGTCACAAATAACAGGGTATCAGAATGCAACACTAACTTATACGCCAATCCCGTACTGAACAATCGTGAAAAAAGCTTACGCCGGCGCGTATTGAAAGCCAGCAAATCGATATTTTTAGCTTTCAGGTAATCATCGATTAATTCGGGTGAGTTTACAGGACCTATTAATGCATAGTGAGTTTTCAGTTTCGGATAATGATTGGCAAAATACGTTTTAATACCGGCAAGCATTACTTCACTCCACGCTTCATTTTTTTCAGATGCATGTATGAAATAAATTTCAAGCTCATCCGATTTCATAAGTTCAATGGTCTTGTCAATGGCAATTAAATCTTTTTGATCAAAGTTAGTTAAATAAGCTACTTTTTTTATTTGATCGGGCGATTTTAATGCAACCTGTACCGGAACGGCAAACACAGGCGAAATAGTCGATTCCATAACTTCGGCGGTTACACTGCCTATCAGTTCGGTCGAAATATTCTTTCCATGCGTTCCCATGACCACCAGTCCCGGTTTATTTTTTTTACAATAATCCAAAATCTGATCTTCGGGAACACCTTCCTTTAACACAAAACTGAATGGCACATTGGGCAATTCACCATTTTCAATGCGTGCCTTTAAAATATTTCCCATATTTTCGACATCAGCGTTCGCCGAACTGACAATCCGGCGCAGCAATTCACTATCGCTGATACTGTAAGTGCTTAAATCATTGTGTACCGAAATAGTAAATGTGGGACTAAAGTACACATAGAGAAACACTATTTCGGCATTCATGTCTTTGGCAAAATGAAATCCGAAATCAATGGTTTTCTCAACCTGATCGGCAAAATCAATAGGGATAAGCACTTGCTGAACGATTGATTTTTCACTTTCGAGTTCCCAGGCGCTTTCCATTTCTTCTACAATTTTAAGCGCACGCGGCAAATCCGATTCTTTTATGCGGACTCTTACACCCACAGCCAACTCGGGTTGTTCGAGATTCAAATTGTGAATTACCGTCTCAATCCCGTTTTCCTCCAACACGGTTTTAATCATTTGAGCCCGCTGAAAAGTACGAATGGCAAGGGTAACTAATTTATCTTCCATAATAATTTGAATTTAATCTAATTACAAAATAATTCTGAAACATTAACCTGAAATATGAATCTTGCTTTCTGAGCCGTAAAGTTAGCTATTTTAGCGGATAATCGAGTTCTTTTTAAATAATATTTGAATCGAAACAAAAAATATGGTTATATTTGCGTCTAAAATTAATTACATTGAAATCATGAATCCAAAAATTAAAAAAACACTTATTTTCGGAACAATTATTATCATCTTTCTGCTCGGTATATTTGTGTATTTCAGATTTTATTTTGTTTTTGGCGAAGGTGTTAAAGCCGGTGAATTAAATTATTTTGTCCATAAAGGCTATATATTTAAAACCTACGAAGGAAAAATGATTCAAAGCGGTTTTCGTTCGCAAACTGCCGGTTCCATCCAGTCGTATGAATTTTCGTTTTCAGTTGAAGACGAGGCGGTAGCCGATTCGTTAATGCATTGCAGCGGAAAGGAAGTGGAATTGCACTACCGCGAATATTTCGCTACTCTACCTTGGCGTGGCGTAAACAAATTTGTAGTGGACAGCATAGTTTCCGTCAAACAGGAATAAATATACTGCCAGCGGCTTTAATCTTGTATTATAAATAATTATTTTCAAAGTGTTGAAAAATCAACACTTCTAATTTATTAAATAATATTCGTTGGAAACAGACTTACTCAATCTCGGATTTGCAGGTATTTCAACTTCGCCTGTCACCTTATCGGGAATAATAGCATTGTTAATAAGCTTATTGCTTTTATTTGTCTCTGCCATCATTTCGGCATCCGAAGTGGCTTTTTTTTCGCTCAACCCACAATCGTTGAACGAGATGGAAAACAGCAATTCAAAATCGGATCGAAAAATTTTAAATTTGCTCGAATATCCGCAACGTTTATTGGCGACTATCCTGATCGGAAATAATTTTGTAAATGTAACTATCATTGTTCTTTTGACATACTTTACAAATTCAGTTCTTAATTTTGAGAATGCGCCCTTACTCGGATTTATATTCCAAACAATCCTGATCACCTTTTTATTATTGCTTTTCGGCGAAATTATGCCCAAAATTTATGCAACGCAGTTTGCCCGGAAGGCGGCACAACAAACCGTACCGTTTTTATCGGCTCTTGAGAAACTTTTCGGTCCGTTTGTCAGCCTGTTAGTAAATTCCACCTCGTTGGTAAATACCCGTTTAGCTAAACATAATAGAAATAACATATCGATGGATGAATTGTCGCAGGCGCTTGAATTAACTTCAAACAGTAAAGACGAAGACACCGACATCCTTGAAGGTATCATAAAATTCGGCAATATTCAGGTAATCGACATCATGACTTCACGCGTTGACATGGTGGATATCGATATAAAAACAACCTACAAGCAACTGCTCGACATCATTATAAAATGCGGATATTCACGTATTCCTGTTTACTCAGGTACCCGCGATAATATCAAAGGAGTTCTTTACGCAAAAGATTTATTGCCTCATTTGGATAAACCTGTCAATTTTCGTTGGCAAAGCTTGGTACGACCGGCTTATTATGTGCCCGAAACAAAAAAAATCGATGATTTGCTCAATGAATTCCAGGAACACAAAGTCCATTTAGCCATAGTGGTTGATGAATATGGCGGTACTTCGGGAATGGTAACCCTCGAAGATATTCTTGAAGAAATTGTGGGCGACATAAGCGACGAATACGATGTTGAAGAACAATTATTTACAAAAATCGACAACCACACCTTCATTTTCGAAGCCAAAATTCAGTTGAACGATTTCTTTAAGATTGATGAAATTGAAGAAAACGATTTCGTGAAAATTGCCAATGAAGTTGAAACCCTTGCAGGGTTGATACTTGAATTGAAAGGTGAAATGCCGGCTAAAAATGAGAGAATCGATTACGATCGCTATGTATTTGAAATTATGGCTGTTGACAACAGACGAATTAAGAAAGTAAAATTATACATCAAAGATAATTTCAAAGAAGGAGATGAATAAATGGTTGATAACTTAATCACTACTTATTTAAACTCTGAATGTGAAACAAAAAGCTTCTCATGAAACATTCATTCAACCAGGCTTTAACCAAAGAAAATGAAAATACAGAGCTAATCCAAAAGTCCCCCCGTCGGGAGGATTTAGGGGGGCTGTATTTACGTATGAAACATTTATTCAAGCAGGCTTTGACCAAAGAGCATGAAAATTTAGAACTCACAGTTCCCCCTTCGGGAGTTAGGCTCCCCTCTCCTCAAGGAGAGGGGTTGGGGGTGAGGTTGGATTTAGGGGGGCTGTATTCTCCCGTGCAACTCAAACCTCTCTTGTATCTTATTTCCATTATTTTTTTTACCGCCTGTACCGAAACGTACATGCCCAAGCCTTACGGTTATTTCAGAGTGGACATACCCGAACATTCGTTCCGTACCATCGATACGCTGGATTTACCCTACCATTTCGATTTATCCGCAATTGCCAAAGTGGTTTTGCACAACGAAAAAGGTGAAAACTACTGGATCGACATACAATATCCGTATCTCAATGCCAACGTATATTGCAGTTATAAACCGGTAAAAGGAAATTTATTTGAACTGTCGGAAGATGCCCGGAAATATGTTTACAAACACTCGGTGAAAGCCGACGGAATAGGCGAAAAAGTTTTTGAAAATCCGAAAAAAAACGTGTATGGCATTCTCTACGATTTAAAAGGAAATACGGCTTCATCCATGCAATTTGTGTTGACCGACAGTTCCCGGCACTTTTTTCGCGGCGCCTTGTATTTCGACAATGTTCCGAATAAAGATTCGATAGCGCCTATGTCTGAGTATATCCGTGAAGACATGATCCGCTTGATGGAAAGTTTTGAGTGGAAACGATGATACACGAAAATTTTATATCAAACGGAGCCCACATACTTATCTGGAAAGTTACCGAGTCATTGGATGAATTGTCGGCCTTGTTGACTAATTTCGACAAGTACGCGGAAGAATATGAAAACCTGAAAACCGACAAACGTCGACTGGAGTTTTTGAGCGTGCGAGTTGCAATGAATTCTTTGTTGAATAAAGAATTGGAAATCAAATACAATTCCGATGGCAAACCTTTCCTGCGCGATCAGTCTTATGCAATAAGCATCTCGCACAGTGGCAAATGGATTGCCGTCATGGCTCACCCAGAATTAAAAACCGGAATTGACATCGAATGTCCGACCGATAAAATTAAAAAACTTTACAAGCGTTTTTTAAGCGAGACGGAACAAAACGAATTATTCGCCGATCAAAATATCAAAAAACTTCAGATTGCATGGTCGGCAAAAGAAGCATTGTACAAAGTTATCGGCAACGAAGCAGTGGATTTCGCCAACCAAATCAGAATTTTACCCTTTGAAATTGAGGGCAACGGACAGATAATGAGTAAACATATCCCTTCGCAAACTGTTTATTACTTAAATTATAAAATCACAGATCAATATCATCTCGTCTTTTGTATTGCATAAATCAAATACCTACATGAAACACACCATTTACAGAAAAATATTACTTAACCGTGAAGCAAAACAAAAAATGATTGCCGTTTTACTTGATCCTGACCAATGTAGAGGCCGTCATTTAGTTCACCTGATTTCAATTTTAAAAACGAATGTCCCCGACTTCATTTTTGTTGGTGGAAGTCATACCCTTTCTTCAACCGACAGCCTCATCGAATTGCTAAAAGAAGAAATCAACTCCGACATCATCCTGTTTCCCGGAAATGCGTCACAATTTTCGGATAAAGTTGATGCTTTGCTTTTTCTGTCATTAATTTCGGGGCGTAATGCGGAGTTTTTAATCGGCCAGCACGTAAATTCAGCCATTGCCATCAAAAAATCAGGACTGGAAGTTATCCCGACGGCTTATATACTGATTGAAGGAGGCAAAACAAGTTCGGTGGAATACATAAGTAATACCCGCCCTATCCCCCGCGACAAAAATGAAATCGCAATTTCGACAGCTGTTGCCGGCGAATTGCTCGGCATGCATTTAGCCTATCTCGAAGCCGGAAGCGGAGCCGAAATTCCGGTTCCCCCCGACATGATTAATTTTGTGAAAAACAACTTGTCAATTCCTTTAATTGTTGGCGGAGGAATAAAAACCGAAGAAGACCTTAAAGCGGCTTATGAAGCCGGAGCCGATTTGGTTGTCATTGGTAATGTTTTTGAATCGGAACCTGAGAAAATCGAGAAATTCGTTCAATTTACAAAAAATTACAACGAAAAACCTGAACAGGATTAGCGCAACTTATTTTTCTCGAAATGTGGTCCCGCGATACGTACAAAAAACACCAGCGAAACAGTTACTATAAGCGCTCCAAAAAGGTAAGCTACCTGCAAACCGCCAGTCGAATCGGCAATCCGTCCGCCAAGAACCAATCCAAGTCCAACGCCGATATCCCAACTGGTCAAATAAGTGGAGCTGGCTGTAGCGCGACGGTTGTTGGGCGCCAGATTTACAAAAAGCGTATTGTAAGCCGGAAAAACCATGCCGTAACCAATTCCCAAAATAATTGCAATGCCGTAAAATAATCCAACTATAAAGGTGTAATTATTGTTTTCTGCGTTTTTCAATCCCGCCAGCATGAAAAATGCAATTACGCAAATCAGTGTTCCATAGCTGATCACCTTGACAATTTTACCACGATCAACCATTCTGCCTGCAAATAACCGTGAACCGATTAGTCCGATAGCCATCAGCGAAAAAAAGATACCCATTCCGCTATGAATTCCCAACTCTTTTCCGTAAAGAGCCACATAAGTGGTTAATATACCATAAGGAATGCCTAAAAGCAACAAACAAGCCCCCGAATTTAAACCTTTTATCAAAAAGAAACGGTCAAAAGCAATCGGCTGTTTTTCGGTACGGTCAGGCACTTTGTCCGACTTGATTTGAAAAGCAACGAGGAAACCAAGTAATCCGCTCGCAATGGCTGTATAAAAAATTACATCAAAACTGTAATAATCGTGCATAAATAAACTGATCATCGGACCGGTTGCCATGGCCAGATTATTGGCTACACCAAAATAACCTAACCCTTCTCCCCGGCGCGATGCCGGCATAATATCCACGACCAGGCTATTCCCGGCTGTCGTTACCAGTCCGAAAGTAAATCCATGCAAAATTCGCAAAAACAAAAACAACCCA
Source organism: Bacteroidales bacterium (assembly GCA_021371875.1). GTDB lineage: Bacteria > Bacteroidota > Bacteroidia > Bacteroidales > Paludibacteraceae > Paludibacter. Next base: position 442 of record JAJFVH010000084.1, on the reverse strand, counting down.
ACTAAATTCACTAACGGATAACCGACAAACGTAAGCACGAAAAGCAAATAACCAAGCAAATAAATAGGCCGGCGTTTGAAAATATCGAGAATAAAACCTGCTAACGGACGGACTAACAAAGCAGCGATAGTATAACAAGATAAAATAATACCCACCATCGATTTACTTGTTCCGAATTCTTCGATCAGATAAAGAGGAAGAACAGGAAGCAACAGATAAAAAGCAAAAAACAACAGGAAGTTGCCAATGCAGGCGCTGACAAAACTTCGTGTCCAAAGTTTATCGGTAGATTGTGTCACTTGAGTTTGGTTAATTGATTGAGTTTGGTAAATTGATTAAATGGAGAAGTTTAGTAACTCGCTTTATAAACTAACAAATACAAAACCTGACTACCGTCAGTCAGGCACGAAACGTGGAACGTGAGATTTTATTTCACCGGCGG
>JAJFVH010000082.1 GCA_021371875.1 Bacteroidales bacterium | reverse complement strand
CCACTTCTCCCATTTAAACAACATCCTTTCAACCAACCAAAAACCTTTACGCGTCAGCCAGTACCGATTCATGCGTTTTATCTGATCAATTGGGAAAGCCCACTGCTCGTAATCAGCCAATACGGAAGCAGGAAGTAATCCGGCAAGTACCTGTTTGCGTTCCGCTTTGTCCAACGCACTGTTTACGTTACTGATGCCGTTCATATCGAAAAGGGTGACATCTATATCCGTGTAAACAGGCTTTACTCCATGCAACGCGATAACTTGTAAGTACCATTTCCAGTCCGCCACAATTTTCAACGATTCATCGTACAAATCGTATTTATCAAACAGATTTCGCTTGATATATGCCGGCGAATGGTTTAACGTTCCCGTATAAAAATCGAGCATGGTGGGTTGCCGCCCGGCAAAACCACGGTCACGGAAAATCCGGTTGGGCATTCGTTTCAACATATTGCCGTATAGAATATCAGCCCCCTCCAACTCCCCCAAAGGGGGAGAGAAAAGAGCGGTCAACATCTTTTCAGTTACATCATTTGAAGCCAAAATATCACCTGAATTCAAAAATTGTATATATTCTCCTTTTGCCATTCGGATACCTTTGTTCATAGCATGATAAATGCCGTTATCGGGTTCGGAAAAGAAGCCCCCTCCAACTCCCCCGTCGGGGGAAAGCCAAGTACAACGTGTAAATCCATTGACAACTTCAATAGGTTGATAATTGCACGAACCAAAAGTTCCCCCTTCGGGGGAATTTAAGGGGGCTGTACTCCCATCTACAACAATATACTCAAAATCTTTTGACGTTTGCGCCAACACACTTTCCATGGTTTTTTGTAAACCAACTGCATTATTACGGTTTATGGTGATGATGGAGAGTTTCATTATTTTATAGTTTTTTATCCCAAGTATCCTATTGGTACTATCTGCACTTCTCTGTTGAGTGGTAATAAGTTTTCGTACAGACAAACAAGAGCTCCTTTTCCTGTTGTCAAACCCATTTTTTGTAACAAACGAAATGTTTTTACATCGTCTTCTTTGGGCGTAGCTGTCCGCTTTATTTCTATGGGATAATACACATTGCCACGTTCAATAAGCAAGTCAATTTCCTGTTTTTCTTTGTCGCGATAGAAATAAAACTGCGCTTGTTCATTGTTATGAATATAGGATTTGATGATTTCGCTCACTACATAACTTTCAAGAATAGCGCCACTCATTGCTCCTACCGAAAGCGTTTCGGCAGAAGTCCAACCACAAAGGTAAGCACAAAATCCGGTATCCATAAAATGTAATTTTGGCGTTTTTATTGCTCTGCTCGTCATATTATTATGATACGGTTGTAGTAAGTATACCAGACCGGATGTTATCAACAATGAAACCCACGCTTTTATTGTCATTTCAGTTACTCCCACATCTTTGGCAATATCGGCATAGTTGAGCAACTGTCCCGTACGTGCTGCTGTCACTTTAAGGAACGTGAGGAACAGGCGTTCATCCTGCACATTGGTAAGCTGGCGAATATCACGCTCAATGTAAGTTTTTAGATATGAGCCGTAGAATGTATTTCTGTTTAATTGGGGCGTTGCATAAAGCTCAGGAAACGAACCTTTTAAAATTATATTGTAAATAGAATTCACATTGTAGGGCTTCCTGTTGTTTTGCGTTAATGTATCGGGCAAGAAAGGCATTCCTTCGGTCTGATTTTTTTCCGACTGCGACAAGCCCTGCAATTCCAAAATCCCCACTCTGCCTGCCAACGATTCCGACACTTTTTCCATCAATTGAAACGGTTGTGAACCGGTGAGCCAAAACATCCCTTTTTGTTTCTGTTTATCCACAAGCATTTTTATATGTGAAAAAAGTTGCGGCGCATACTGCACCTCGTCAATCAGCACAGGCGGCTGGTAAGTTTGTAAAAATAGAGCCGGGTCTGTTTGCGCCAAGTGTCTGATTTGCGGGTCATCGAGCGTTACATAAACACGGTTATCTTCTTTTATTTGTTCCAAAAGCGTAGATTTGCCCACTTGTCGTGGTCCTGTGATTAAAATCACGGGAAATGTTTCGCTTGTCTTTACAACTATATCCGATAGACTTCTTTTAAAGTACATAATACTATTTATTTACCTTCTCCATATTTCGACTAATCCATAATTATATTATATATTAGTCAGCAAGCAAAGATATAAAAGATTTTCTTGAAATGCAAAAA
>JAJFVH010000072.1 GCA_021371875.1 Bacteroidales bacterium | reverse complement strand
TGATTTTCAACCGTAACCGATCATCCGTCATTTACCTAGTAAATATAATCAGGATTTAATCCGTTTCATTGATAACTATAAATCAGTTAACATCCGTGTTATCCGCGTTATACCGTCAAGTCGGCATCTTCGATCCGCGTTCCTATTATTTTTTTGTCATGTACTTAGGTTATTTATATAAAAAAACTGAGTATATTTGCGAAGCTAATTTGCGAAAAGACAAATTTCTAAAGACTTAAATAGGTGAAAGAAAGAATGTCGTATTTCACAACCTTGAATTAACTTAATATTAAAAAGTGTTTTATAAGAACTTGACATTTATTAGTTCATAGTGTTTATCCGTGTGCCTTTATGTAATTTTTATTGAAAATCTGTGTTTGATTTATGGAATATATTACAGTCATAAAGCCTAAAAATAAATTATTTAAAGTCGATCTGAAAGAAATCTGGCAGTACCGCGATTTGTTTTCGATGTTTGTCAAGCGCGACATTATCACGCAATACAAGCAAACGATACTTGGTCCTGCCTGGTTCTTTATCCAACCTGCCCTGACGACTATCATGTATATGGTGGTATTTGGCGGTATTGCCAAAATACCTACCGATGGTTTGCCTCAACCCATGTTTTATCTCGCAGGTATCGTCTGTTGGCAATATTTTGCCGATTGCCTGAATAAAACTTCCAATACTTTTACTGTTAATCAGGGCATCTTCGGAAAAGTGTATTTCCCCCGTCTCATTGTTCCCTTGTCTGTCGTGACATCCAACCTGGTACGCATGGGTATTCAGTTCCTGCTTTTTATAGCCGTGTATATTTATTACCGTGTTATCGGGGTGCAGGTGGCGCCCAATATTTATGTTTTGTTGATTCCGTTGCTCATTATCATGCTGGCGGGTCTTTCATTGGGTTTTGGTATCATTATTTCGTCCATGACCACCAAATACAGGGACCTTACCATCTTGTTCACTTTTATAGTTCAACTATGGATGTATGCCACACCGGTGATATATCCGCTCAGCACCATGTCGCCCGAAAAACAATGGATCATGGCATTGAATCCAGTTACAAGCATTATCGAAGCCTTTAAATTTGGTACAATGGGTGTTGGAACTTTTAGTTGGGGTATGCTCGGCTATAGCTTTGGGTTTATGGTTGTACTGTTGGCGATTGGGATAGTGGTGTTTAATAAGGTGCAGCGGAGTTTTATGGACACGGTATAAATTTCATAAGTCAGAAAACATATATTCATTGTTTATAAGCAATAAAACTTATAATGATAAAATATAAGTAAATATACTTATCTGAACTGCTGATTATTAAAATATTTTGCTACATTTGTAACGATTTTTATGATAAGAATGAAAAACGCAATTATTTCAGCAGACATAATCAGTTCCACTTCCCTGACAGAAAAAGAATTTTCTTTGTTATTGAGAAGGATTAAAGATACATTTGCACTTATTGAAGCAAAATACAACAAGAACGATATCTCTTTTTTCGGGCGGTTGATCAAAGGCGATTATATCGAATGTTATCTGAAAAATCCTTCCGATGCCCTCAGGGTTGCATTAATATTGAAGAGTGCAGTTAAGTCCTGTCCCATTGATGCTATAGCCAAGAAAGAGACCCGCAGAAGAAAGCTTTTCCGGCAATACGGTGTCCGTCTGGCTGTAGGAATAGGTGAAATGAGAACCGTCAACCTGGCGCAAGGCATACTGGACGGAGATGCCATTTATTTATCAGGACGCAAAATCAATGAACAGAAGAGTTATAACAAGGGAAAAATCATCGTTAAGAACACGCTTTTTTTTGAAACCGCGGAAGAAGAATTGAAAGAAAGGTTCTCCGTCATCACCGGGTTATTGGATCGTTTACTGACTACTATGACTATGCGGCAGAGTGAGGTGCTTTATTATAAATTGCAGGAGATCGGAGAACAAGAGATAGCTCAAAGGTTGAACATATCACAATCTTCCGTCAACCAGCACTCTACGGCGTTGGGATGGAATGTTATAGAACAGACAGTCAGATATTACGAACATACGGAATTCTGAAAAATGGAAAAATTGCTTATTTTACAATTTACGGCTCACATTTTATCAGATTTTATTCTTCAGAGTGATGCCGGATGCAGGGATAAGGAAATACACGGTATCCGGTCGGTTTCGTTGTATAAGCACATACTCATCGTTTTTGTTACCGCCTGGGCACTTTCATTTCAATTGACTTTCTGGTGGTGCGCGTTGCTGATCGCTGTTCTGCATTATGGTATTGATTTACTGAAAAGTTATTTGCAAAGAAGATATGCCAACGGGAAGTATTTTTTTTTGCTGGATCAGGCATTGCATGTGGTTGCGACCATCGTTCCGGTTTATTTATTCTTTGAGATGAACGGGGATGCAGTATCGATTCCGCATTGGGTTCCGGCATCAAACATTTTGTTGATCATTTTTGCCGTCCTTTTCAATACAAAACCGGCCAATATATTGATCAAAGAAGTTTTTGTTTTTTTCTCAATACAGATACCTTTTAAAACGGATTCAGACAATACTGACCTGCCGAACGCAGGTAAGCTTATCGGAATTACCGAACGCTTTTTGATTCTTCTTTTTATATATATCGGACAGTATGAATTGATAGGGTTTCTGGTTGCAGCGAAATCAATATTACGATTCAAGGATACCGATACTCTGAAAACCGAATATGTGCTGACAGGCACATTATTGAGCTATTCCATAGCCATTATTTCAGGTATTCTGATTACCTTTTTATAATTGCTGGTCAGAAAGTTCAGAATTTAATCACATTTGTAGCAATAAAATGACCGCTATAGAATTCAATAACATCTCGAAACAATACCGTCTGGGGCTTGTCTCCACCCG
>JAJFVH010000049.1 GCA_021371875.1 Bacteroidales bacterium | reverse complement strand
ATATATAAAGCCAATGAAAAAGTATAAAGTCTCAGAAGTGTTGGACATGCTTAAAAAAGACGGTTGGTTTATTTATTCTTACGAAGGTAGCCACAGACAATTTAAACACCCGACCAAAAAAGGGAAAGTAACGGTAAACGGAAAACCGAGCGAAGTGTTATCACAGTTCATTTTAAACAATATTTTCAAACAAGCGGGTTGGTCTTAAGCCCAACCTGTTAAAACTATAAAAAACATGGAAACTATCAAAGTTCATATCGATTGGGAAGGTAATTATGGCGCAGCCAGCGATGCTGTTCTTGGATGTGTGGCAACTCACAAAACATTTGAAGGAATTAAAAAGGCTTATGCTTCTGCACTTGAATTTCATTTGGAAGGAATGCGTAAAGATGGAGATGAAATCCCAAAAGCATTACAGGGCGAATATACGCTTGAATTTGAACTCACAGCTCAGGCATTACTCCACCGTGTCGACGGCATTATTACACGCGCTGCATTGGCGCGTATAACAGGAATTAATGAAAAGCAGTTAGGTCATTATATGACAGGGCATCGGAATCCTCGTCCGGCGCAGCGCGAAAAAATCATTTCAGGTCTTCACCAAATTGGTGAAGAATTTATATCGGTTGTGTAGTTATTGTTTGACTACTTAAATTCACAACTTTCCGAGCCCCGACATTCGTTTGTCGGGGCTTTTGCTATTGTTATGTTAAGTGTAAAATGTCCGGAATAAGTCTTATCCGACAGACCGCATATAGCGGTCGTTCGGTATGCGGGAAAGCGTTCAACCGCTTCAAGCGGTTTGACGCATTACAAAACAACCGTCAAAGCATGATTAACATAGCACTAGTATGTAATCATCCCAAATAAACCGTGTTTCTTTTGTGTTCAAAATACTACCACAATACGAGTTCGTTGGTGGTGATATGGAGTCCGTTGGTGGTGATATTAACATCATTGCTGGTGCTATGGGAACGATAGGTGGTGAAATAAGCTCTTTGGGTGGTGCTATGGAGCCCGTTGGTGGCGCTATGGAGTCCATTGCCGGAATCGGAATTCCGGCATCCCGCTAACCTTCTTTTTATCGGAGTCGGAATTCAGGGACGACGGAACTCCGATTCCGTCGAGAATCATTTTATAGGATGACGGAACCAACGGTCGCAACCAAAGGGAGTAATTCCGATTCCGTCAGAAATACGAGAAATGGTTTTTTGTTACCGGAGTCGGAACCCCGGGACGACGGAACTCCGATTCCGTCGAGAATCATTTTATAGGATGACGGAACCAATGGTCGCAACCAAAGGAAATAATTCCGATTCCGTCGGAAAGTTGGAGAAATCAAATAAACTTCTACTATGCCGGAATCGGAATTCCGGCATCCCGCTAACCTTCTTTTTATCGGAGTCGGAACCACGGGACGACGGAACTCCGATTCCGTCGAGAATCATTTTATAGGATGACGGAACCAACGGTCACGACCAAAGGGAGTAATTCCGATTCCGTCAGAAATACGAGAAATGGTTTTCTGTTACCGGAGTTGGAACTCCGGCATCCCGCTAACCTTCTCCCTCTGGAGTCGGAACCTGAATGGAAGGACAGCAGTTACGGTTACGGATAGGCTTGCAGGTTACAAGTTCGAAACGATGCCGGCATTATTAAGCATGTAATCGTCGATAGCGGATATGATTTCACCGATGTTGAGCAGAATATCGGCAAAGTACAGCCTGACGGATAATGTGTCTGGCACGAAATCGACTAATTCGAGCATGATTTCGGTAACGTTGAACCCGATTTCATCGATTTTGAAGGAGCAGCGATTTCCATATTGCTGTTATTATTTGAGGATGGTAAAGCGATATGGAAATCGCTCGTCTCTTAATTGTGAAGATGGAAAAAATATTATAATGCAGAATTTATTACATCCCAGGTCTTTTGCATCAATTCCTGGAAGTTATCAGGTAAGAATGGATTCACATCTATCGGCTGATGAATTTTCATTTCAATTATTCCTGGCGTAACGTTAAAACTATTACGCGGCATGCGTTCGTAACCGCCACACAAAGTAACCGGAACTATCGGCAGCGATAAATCGGTAGCAATACGAAAAGCGCCGCGTTTGAACTTACCCATTTTCCCATCGTGAGTGCGCGTTCCCTCGGGGAAAATAACGACCGAAACGCCGTTTTTAAGTTGAGATTCGGCTTTTTCGAGACTGTGTTTGGCAGCAATTGGATTGGAACGGTTGATAAATATATGCCCGGCGGCTTCGCATGCCATCCCTACAAATGGAATCCGCCGTACTTCTTCTTTCATCATCCATTTAAAAATCATGGGGAACCAACCGTACACCGCGAAAATATCGTATATGCTTTGATGATTACAGACAATAACATAAGATTGCCGGGGATTGAGCTTTTCGAGTCCGGTTATTTTCACTTTTACGAAAAGTAAACTGCAAAACGCCCTGCCCCACCATCGTGCAGGATAATAGGACAATTGACTGTTAGGTAATAACGGTGAAAGAATGATTGTAGACAAAGCCGTAAAAATGGTCAACACCAATAAAACAGGGAAAGCGATGACCCATTGGTAAATGATAAAGAAAGTATTTCGTTTCGATTTCATAAGAAAATAAATGTTTTTTTATGTTGTATGGAATTAGTTTCGAAAAAAGGGACTCGTTCCATAACTAATGCTGTGTTAACCCTGTTTGGACGTTTGTTTCTTCAAAAACATAGTGAAGCCGTCACTAACTATAATTCAGCAATATTAGACGTGACGGCTTCACTAATACAGCAATGAAACAATATAATAACTTATCACAACATCATTGCATCAATATTCCGTTCCTCTGATTCGTTTCAGGCTGAATTTCATTTTGCCAAACTGACTTACAAATAAGCCGAGTACAACAACACCAATCCCAATCCATTTCAACCAGGTAATTTCCTCATCCATAAACCTCCATGCAAATAATGCGGTAAATACAGGTATCAGATTGACAAATACATTGGTGCGGGCAACTCCTATTTTACGCACAACGCCTGCAAAAAGCACAAAGGCAATAACCGATGCAAAAACCGAAAGCATCAACAATGCTCCAAGCGACTCTTGAGTAACATGTAATGTGCCGATAGTAGAAAAATCGGTGATAAAAAAAGTTGGCGCAAAGAATCCCAAGCCTATGGCACTTTGATAAAGAATAACATTGAGCGTAGAATAATGTGTCGGTATTTTGCGCAAAGTGGTGGTATAACATATCGCTGAAAATACTGCCAGAAACAAAAGGGCAATACCCAACGGATTGGCTGTGAATCCACCGCCCGGCTCATAAATCACCAAAAAAACGCCGCCTAAAGATACAAAAATTCCCAAAATATTGGTCCAGCCCAACTTTTCTTTCAATAAAATATATGCCAGTACAGGCGCAAATAACGGAATAGTGGAAACAATCACCGAAGCCAACGTTGATTCTACCATTGTTAAGCCATAAGTTTCGCCAAGATAATACATAAAAGGTTCGAAAAAAGCCAGCAGTAGAAACCATTTTACATCTTCTTTTCTTAATTTCTGAAATTTTCCCGTCGATTTCGACACTACATAAAGT
>JAJFVH010000017.1 GCA_021371875.1 Bacteroidales bacterium | reverse complement strand
GGCAGCGTAGTTGTCATTTCCTGCCTGTGAAGCGGTAAGGGTGGTAGTTCCTGCTTTGAGAATATGTACCGTACCATTGGTAACGGTAGCCACCGAAGCATCGGCTATGCTGTACGTAATCGTCAAACCGCTTGAGCTGTTTGCCGAGAGGGTGAAGTCGGCATCGCCTACTCTTTTGGTGATATCGAACAATCCGCTAATGGTTTGTGCCACTTTACTTACCGTGAGGTTGACCGTAACATCTGCGGCGGCATGGTAGTTGTCATTTCCGGCTTGCGAGGCGGTAATAGTTGTACTTCCTGCTTTGAGTATATGTACCGTACCACTGGTGCTTACAGTAGCCACCGAAGCATCGGCTATGCTATATGTTATACCCAACGTACTTGAAGCGGTGGCTGTAAGTGCAAAGTCGGCATCGCCGTAAGTTTTGGTAATATCACTTAAGCCTGTAATGGTTTGAGCGGTTTTACTTACCGTGAGGTTGACCGTAACATCCGCGGCAGCAGCGTAATTGTCATTTCCTGCTTGTGAAGCGGTGATTTGTGCTGAACCAGCACCGACAATGGTTACCACATTTCCACTCAAGGCAGCCACGTTTTCTTTTCCGGCTTCTATCGTGTAGGTTACATCCAATCCGCTTGTGGCAGTAGCTGTCAACGTGATGGGGTTATCTCCAAAGGTTGCGCTGATATCCGCGAAGTTCTCTATATTTTGCACCTGTTTTACCACGATGGCCTTGATGCTTCCGAAATCTTTCCACACGTCGGCTTCCTGGTAGCCTTCGATGGCATCTTCGGGGACGTAAAGCGTGGCTTTGGATAGGTCGATACCGGCAAATACATTGGCCGTAATGACCGGAGATATCTTGCGGACATTGTCCACACGGCTGACAAAGGTCGTCAATGCGGTGCACCCACTAAAAGCACTGGCTGCGATACCGGTAACCGTGGAGGGTATATCCGCTGATTTCAGGGATGTGATACCTGCAAAAGCACTGGCTCCCAATGTTGTTACGCCTTCGGGAAGGGCAACGGAAGTTAATAGGGTATAAGCAAAAGTATTGTCCCCAATTGTGACCAATTGACTTCCTTGCTCAAACTGTAGACTCTCCAATATACCGGTACCGCTATAACGATTGTCAAAAGTACCGGTCATCGTCGTTATACTTGCCGGCACGGTGAATGAAGTGATCTTTGTATTCGTAAATGTATTGGTCAACGTCGTAACGGATGTGGGTATATCGAAAGAGGTAAGCGCCGTGCCGCTAAATGTACTGTACAAATCATTGTTCGTTACCGTTACGTTGGCAGGGATTGTTACCGATGTTAAATTGGTACAATTTGTAAAGGTATTGCTACCATTCAATTGCTGCAAAGCGGGCAGGCTGATACTGGTAATTTTGGTTCCCCTGAAAGACTGGCTTCCGATAGAAATGATCTTGTCAAAGGGCGCATCGATGGTGGACAGTACATTACAGTTTGAAAATAAACTATTCGGAATGACTGTAGTGGTGGAAGGCAGCTTGGCGCTGGCCAAGGCGCGACAATTGCTAAAAAGGCCCACGCCCAAAGTGGTAACGCTCTCCGGGATGCTGATGGATGCCAATTTGCCATCACTCTGGAAGGCATAGTCGCCAATGCTGAGCAGCCCGTCGGGCAGGGTGACGGAGGTAAGGGCGGCACAATTTGCAAACGCAGTTTTGCCTATCGACGTTACCCCCTTGGGTACCACGATACCGGTCAGGTACGGAACTCCAGCATAAAACGCTTTATCGCCAATGGAGGTGAGCACATTGTCGGGCAAAAGGAGGGTTTGCATCTTCCTTTCGCTTCCTGCTGCGGCAAAAAGGTTTGCCGGCAGGGCGCTCCCTCCGATGCTGGTAACGCCGCTCCAGTCCACGGTAACAGCATCGTACAGCTTGTTTTGCATAAATACATTCAAATCCGTTTGGCTCAAAGCACCGCTTATCATCACGGTGGTCGCCCCCTGCAAATAGCCGCCGTACTGGTTCGTGCCCCCTAACTGGGCAGCGAGGTTGGCGTCCAATTGGTCTGCCACATTGTTTGTGATGGTCACTTTGTCAATCACTGTCCGTTGTGCCTGTGCCCACAGCGTGAAGCACAAGGCGAATGTCAAAATAAAAATCTTCTTCATTGTTGTTAATTTTAAAGAGTAATAAATATTGTTCATAATCCGTATGATAAAAAATACATTGTTTTCCTAATAGGTGCGCAGGCTGAGGACTCGCAGGGCGGGCGTGATTTCCTCGGTGGCATATTGGTTTTCGCCGATTTTCATCCGCCTGACGGCACTCTTTTCAAAACCCCGCAGTACCAATGTGTACGTGCTGCCCGATGTTGCAGTAAGTGCGAAAGTTTGCAGGTCTTCGCTGTTGCCGCTCTTGCGGAATTTCAGCAGCAGACGGTTGTTGCTGCCGGCCGTAGCCACGTCCAGCTCGGTGTACTGTGCATTGTAGCTGCCGAAACCGAGGTTTTGGGGCAGGTCGGAAGCTACTTCGTTGCCGGCATCGTCCGCCTGCACCACATCCACGGGACCCAGGTCGGTGGCCAGGTTCACTACCTGCACGCGTACCTTTCCCTCCACCGCTTTGGGTTCTACCGGTACGTTTACGATGGTGTAGGCACTGTCCGCCTCCGGGCTTTCCACCAGGTACTGCGTGGTGTAAGTGTCCGGTGCCAGCGTAACGGTGGTGTCTTTGAGAAACACCTTGCCGGCGGAGGTGAAAATAAATTTGTAGCTGTCCGCCGCTATGGGCATCCAATAGACGCCGCTGCTCACATAATCCACTACGACATCTGTCCCGGTAAAATGCCTCGGGTACGCCCGCACATCATCGCTATTGCCCTCTGCGAACTGTGGAAAGTTTTTGAAGTTCCCGTTCGGAACCGAATCGTTGACATAAACCATATTGCCGTGGGAAAGCGTGTAATCGGTACTCTGCCGGATGACCTCGCTCAGGTTGAAGAAATTGATATAGGCAATATTGTCGTCCGCCGGAATTATGGAATCGACTGACTCGGAGCAAGAGGCAAGCCCAATCCCAATGAGCAATCCTGCCCCCAACCCCCTAAAAGGGGCTAAGAGGAGCCAAGTCCACAGATTACACAGATTTACGCGAACTATTTCGTTAAGTGGGCGCAAAATCAAATTTGTTTGAGTTTTGCCGAGCGTAGAAATAGTCGAATGAGATTCAATTGATTTCATTGTATGTTTTTTTTGCTTGTTAATAAGTCGTTTTTCTTTAAATTATGCGTATTGAACCATAAACTATTTTGCTATCTTTACTGTTGAATTATTGAATATATAACCCCATAATAATTGATAGATATGGACCGAATTGTATTGGAAGTGGATGGGCGTATGGCAAATGCATGGCGGAATTCTTCCCCAGCCTTTAAATCGCGCATGGAAAAGGAAATTAATCTTCGCATCGGCAAACGTTTGAAAGAAGCGCAACGAGCCGAATTTAAACAGGCAATTGTCGAAGCCAGAGATGAAGCCGAAGCCAAAGGGCTTACCGAAGAAATCCTCGAACAACTGCTCAGCGAAGATGAAGAGTAGGTTTATCGTTGACACCAACGTTCTGGTCAGCGCCTTTCTCTTAAAAAGCGCAACGAATTCATTGGCTTTCGATACGGCATTTGAGAAAGGTGAAATCATTACTTCCGAGACTATTACAAAAGAATTCACCAGTGTATTTTTGCGCAAGAAATTTGACAAATATCTTTCTTTTTCCAAGCGCCTGCAATTAGTTGAATTTATAGAGACACAGTTATTGCTATGGCCCTCAGAGTTAATAAAGCCGTTGCATGCCAGCCGCGACCCGAAGGATAATATGTTCCTGTAACTTGCCGCAGCCGCCGGTGCTTCGTGCATCATCACGGGCGACAAGGATATGTTGACGCTCGACCCTTTCGGCAATATCCACATTCTTTCCGCCGCTGATTTTATTTCCTTGTTTTGATTCATCTCGTTTGTTAATTAATTACGAATTATCACGAATTGAGACTTTTTTTCCCTGTTAATAAGTCCCGATATATCAGTGATTTTTTAGGTAGTATTCGTTTTAGTATAAATTACTCAAGTTTGAAAATGTGTTTTTCTCGATTATATGTTTCTGTTGTTTGTTTTGTATTAGCCTTTTCTATTCATAACGCAAGGTTTTAATTTATAATTATGAACCAATGTCGTTAAGTTAAGGATTAAGTTGTAATGAATAATGTAAATGGTTCGCCGTAGGCGATAAACAGCAATAGAAAAATGGTAAATCCGTTGTTGAATTTTTCCCCGTAGGGGATGAATTGTTTATCCCCTACGGGGAATGTTGCTGATTTAAACAACTGTTTTTCTATTGATATTAAACCTCTAACGAGGTACTGACCATTGTATGACAAATAGATATTCCTTAACTTAACGACATTGATTTATAATAATAAAAAACTACGGCTTTGAATAATGTTTTGTCGGTTGCAATTCACAAGCTTAGTCATCCGATGACTTAAAGTCATCGGATGAGTTGCTGTTCCGTTCAAACTAATTATAATTTTATTGGAATTGTTGGTTGAAAAGTATTTGATTTAATACTGAAGTTCGCCAGTAAAATCCGCGCTTACATCTTTGCCTGCCAATCCATCGGCAAAACCTTTGTAGGCATGTTTCCTTTTATAGTCTTTATCCCAGAGACAAGGAGCATCATCCGGCAACCAATTTTCGTGTTCATCAGCATTGTCTGAAACGCACCAGACTGTAATGCCGTAGCGTTGAGCTTCTGGAACATATTGCATATACATATCCACCACATATTGATACATTGCTGCCTGTTCCGCATATTGATCTAAAGTAGGCGATGCCGTACCTATCTGAATATCCAGCTCCGAAACCTTGATTAATTTGCCTGTCGCCGCTAACTTCTGGAACATTTGGGCGATATTATCCTTATTGGAAGAAAGTGAAAGGTGCAATTGCGTACCGATACCGTCTATTGTGGCTCCCTTACTTTCAATATAATTAACATATTCTATCAAGCCGTCACATTTGGATAAGGAACCATTTTCCAAGCCATAATCGTTGATAAACAATTTATCGGTTGAATTACCATACTGACGGGCTAATTTGAATGCCGTTACCGCATAATCTTTACCTAAATAATCCTGCCAATAAAATTCATCAGAAGCTGGAGCAGTTACATTCTTTCCACTACGGATTGTTCCGGCATCGTTCATCGGCTCATTCACTACATCCCAGGCATGTACGTCTTTTTTATAGTGACTTACCATTTGTTTGATCCAGCTTTCCATAGCAGCTCCGATGATTTGCGCTTTTTCTTCATCCGTTTTATTAATAATAATAGGACCAGCGCGTCGCAACACTTTCGAATTCTTAGCCGCTGCCTTTTCCACGATTTTTACATCGTCAATGTAATAAGTAACATTCGGTAGATATCCCATATCAAAACTGAGCTTAACGTTAGTTGTATTAGTTAAATCTACCGAAATCAATGTCCATTGCCCTGCAGGAGTCGTAAAAGCTTCGCTCGCACCGCTTCCCGTCCAGTTCAACCATGGATATTGATTACCATTCATTCCACCCGGGAATGAAACACGTCCTTTACCTGCTACATTTGATTTGACATAAAAGGAGAAATTATAGGTTTTACTTGCATCCAAAGATATTTGTGCGCTTTCTAATTGGAGATTCCATGCATTGGATGATGAGGAACTTGATATCATTTTCGCCGAATACGAACCTGAAAATTTTTCCGTATTGGTAACTTCAATACCGGCACCTGCATTAAGAACACTCCAACTGGTAAGATCACCGTTTTCGAAGCCACCGTTTCCCACATAATTTACTTCAGCGGGTTCAGCATCCTTATCAATCACACTAATGGAGTTAATATCCACATAATAAACGCCTGTTACTTTCCCAAGGTCAAATGCAATTTTGATAGCATTCGCCACCGCCGTAAAAGGTACATTGGCGCCTGCCGTATTATCCCAAACTTCCTTGTAGGTAACCTGAGTCCAGGAACCGCTTGTACTGAACAATGCGCCTCCATTTACCCACGGATAATTGTTGATCATACCTGCAAAAGACATTCGCCCTTGTCCCGTCCCTTCTGATTTGATCCAGAACGATATTTCGTAAGCATGTCCGATTATCGACGGTATTGACGGACTTGTCAACTGGGTATCCCATTCATTCCCCGCTTTAGTAGTTTCAAAACGAATAGCAGGGCCATTATTCAGACCGGCGCCTTGCACAATCGTTATTCCTCCGGCATTGTTTCTGTTCCATCCGGTGAATGAACCATTTAACAATGCACTTACATCCAACTGACTTTCACCTGACGAAGGAATTATTTCAGGGGCAATAAGACTGTTCATATAACTTGCATTCTGATTTTTATGCCAAACTAATGTATGTCCGTATATGGTTAATCCGGCCTCCTGTAATTTATTTACCAAAGCATCTACTTGAGAGAAATTTAATTCTCCGTTTGCATTAACCATGGCGCCATGTTTCATGTGATAACCCACCGTTATTTCATCAAAATTTTCATTTACAACATTCCGGTAGGTTTCATCTTCCATATAGAGTGTCAGATCAATTCCAACGCCTAACACAAAATTAGTGTATGAATTCAGTACATCATACCGGGAAATCTTTTCCTGTAATGCCAACGGAAGTTCGGCGGTGGTAACATCCCCATAAGAAGGATCTCTTCCCCATTTCATTTTATCATCGTAACATGAATTCAAACTGATAATCAGTAAGCAATTAACGGTGAAAAGTGAAAAGTAATGTATTATTTTTTTTCTATTTAGTTTCATAATGGTACTGTTTATATTTGTTATTCTTCATCATCCGGAAAATCGCTATATGTAGGTGTATTCAACGGCACCACGCGAAGATTGTCAAAATAGATTTTTACATCGGTAGCCACCGGTTCTACAACATCGGTTACACCAATATTGTGAAACCACGGGCCTGATTGTTTGTAACTTGCATTTACCATAGAAGTAACCACATCTCCAAATGTCTTTGCTTCATAGTCTTCACTGTCGCTGAACGGGAATGTTACCGTAAACCAACATCCCGGATTTTTGAATGGCACCACTGCATCATTTACATACCAAGGCCGATAAATCATACAATATCTATTTGTACCTGAACCATCTGCCATCACCATCCGAATAACCCCAGATTTCCATTCACCTTCTATATAAATATCCATTTGCACTCCGCAATCTGTTGTAGCAGTACCAGCAGGGATTACTGACAAAAGAGATGAAGGCCAATTTGTGCTGTTTGTCCAATAACGGACATCAGAATTGGCTGCAATAGATTTTCCTGTTATATTAAAGCATTGATAACCACCCTGCGATTTAGGTGTATTGCCACTAGCCGGAATCAGTGTGGTCAATGCCGTACCGGCATTATCGATTCCCGAAGCCCATGCATAATTATTTACATCATCGAAATTTTGATACAATCCTTTCCTGAAATTAAAACAAGCGGGAGAATATGCACCGCCGTTAGCTCCTACAACTAAAAGGGAACCTCCTTCAGCAGACACACCATCAGGTACGATGACTTTACAAAATGTACCTTTATCATTATCTGAAATAATTCCTTCGGTTACCACAACATCTCCTGGAAAAGTTACACTGGTAACCCCTTGTAATCCGGTACCATAAATAGTGATACTATCTCCGGCTAACGGCATTGTATGAGAAATACTTGTAACAGTTGGAGCCGATGCTCTGATTTCAAATGAATAAGTAAATGAATTACTTGCACTTTTTTCCAAACGAATGGTATTCCGCTCATTATCAGCCGCATCTGTAGTAGGCACGTTTTGAGAAATACTTACCAGCATAGAATTGTCTGTTATATATACCGGATTAAAATAGTTGTCGTAACCATTAATATATACTTTTTTCACGCCGGTAAAGCCGGAACCTTCTATGCGCAAAACTTGTCCGAGTCGTGCGAATGTAACTTCCCTGTCAGGAACGGAAGACTGGGCATCTTCCAAATAAACTTTCTCAATCGTTATGGGCGCATTGCTTTCTTCATCATTGTTGTCTTTACAGGAATTAAACAATAATCCAAAAACAGACAATCCTAAAAATATAAACAACGTCCAAAAACTTTTATCATTCCTATTTTTCATTGGATATTTTTTTAAATTATTCAAATAAATCAGTTATTTTATCTTCCGTAAAAGTATAAGGAACAGGTTCTTCACCCAATTTCGGATTCTGAATCAATTCCGATTCAGGATAAGGCAACAGGAAAATAGATGTGTTAGCTTGTCCTACCGGGCGGGTTCCCGGATCACGCTCTTCGTCGATACGAAGATTGTTTGGCGCACTAAACAGGAATGAGGGAATAGTGCCTCGATCCTGATTAGTGATATAATTAATGATTTCCTGCTGTTTATAATAAGAACGGCTTACCAAATCGTACCAGTACTGACCTTCCATACAAAATTCCACACGGCGTTCATGACGAATATCTTCCCAGGAGATGCTTGATTTGGCTGGCATCCCGGCACGGGTACGTACTTTGTTAAAATATATCAAAGCAGTAACATCAGCAGTGCTCGTTTCATTTCCCAAAACTGCTTCTGAATAATTCAGATAAACTTCTGCTAGACGCAACATATAGTTGTCCAAGGCAGAATTCATACGTCCGATAGCCGCATTGTCTTTGGAAGATCCGGTTATGCCTTTTTTTACATTAAGTGTCGTGGAACTGCTTCCCGAGGCATTTCGTTCATAAGTAAGCCCTCCGTTTGCCTTATTGATTTCAGAATAATGGTCACCATAACCCATCCATGTCGCTTTGCGGCGAATGGTATCGTTTAGTTCATATTCTTTAATCATGTCGTAAGGACATCTTGTCCAGTCACCCCAGGCAGCATCATCACCGGTAATTTCGGAACTATATGCAAAGTAGGCTTGATGGGTATTAATTACTCCGTATCCGGTGCTGCTGTTTTGACCGGGAACCCACTGAAAAGCAAACATCGATTCAGAATTGTTGTTATATTCAATTTTAAATAAATCAGGATAATTATCCATCAACTTGAATGAACTGAAATTTATCACCTTTTCGGCGGCTTTTTTAGCTAAATTCAAATATTCCTGATCGCGGGTACCCACATTTGGATTTTCACCGTAATTGGAAGCTACATAACCCGAGTATACCAAATAAAAACGGGAAAGCATGCCAAAAGCGCTGTAACGATTGACCCTACCGGTTTCTCCGACCGTTTCAGGCAAATATTTAGCAGCAAATTCCATATCACGGATAGCAAATTCGAAAGCATCTTTCCGCAGATTGGTATTAACAACCGGATTAGAAGTCAGGGGAGACGGATCTTCAGAAATAATCACGTTGCCCCACAACGAAGCCAGATACCAATAAGCTGTACCTCTCATAAAACGAGCCTCTGCAATATATTGTTTCTTTACATCTTCGCTGGCAGAACTTTCATTGATACTTTTAATTGCTTTATTAGATTGTTGAACCACTACATATAAAGAAGCCCAGGCGTTAACCAACGGTCCGGTCAATCCGGTTACCGACAGATCGGCAAAAGGATAAACATAATCGGAATAAGGAGCATATAAATTGTAAGACATTCCATCACCCAGACCGAAGTAAAACTTATCGTTAAAATCGAACCATACCTTATTATAAAGGGGTGCGGTAAGCGCAGGAAGATTATCCTCTGTCAGGCTACTTCCTATTATCAAATTACTGGGCTGAATATCCAGAAAATCACTGCATGCATTTAATAACAGCACCAATGCAATGATTACCGGGAAAAATATTTTTTTTGTTTTCATATTCATCGTATTCATCGTATTAAAAGGTTAAAAAGAAACATTGACACCTACAGTATAAATCCGTGGAGAAGGATATCGTCCGTTATCCACGCCATTCAACTGATTACCACTGCTATAAGATACACCTACTTCCGGATCAAATCCTGTATATTTGGTAAATGTGTACACATTTTGCAAATTCCCATAAATCTTCAGATTAGAAATACCGGCTTTAGTTACCCATCTTTTCGGGAAAGTGTATCCTAAAGAAATATTTTGTATTCTAAAATAAGAACCATCTTCTATAAAACGGTCGCTGAAAGCAAAGTCATAATCGGAAGTAGCTGTCGATTGTGGCAAGCGGCACATATTCCAATCGCCTCCGACAATGTATACATTCCGGTAATCGTTCGGACCGTTCGGATCAATCAGGTCGGTTTTTGCATACCGTATGGCATACTCAAACAAATTGGAAATATTACGACGGGGATTCCCCATATAACGACGGGCGTAATTTACGACATCGTTTCCGTAAGAACCGGTTAAGAAAATTGTTAGATCGATATTTCCATACGTAAAAGTGTTTCCTATCCCATAAGTGAATTTGGGTTCGGGATTACCAATAAATGTACGGTCTTTTTCATTGATTACCCCATCGCCAGCATCGGGAACTCCATCGCCATTGGTGTCTACCGTCAACTGATCTTTGTAAATATAATCGCCTATCCATAAGCCGTTCTGTTCGTCAATAGACAAACCATTCATAACCGGGACCGGCTTTATATTACCCTCCTTGTCTTTATAATAAAAATCTGTCGCCTTTTCGAAACGTCCGATAATCTGATACCCGTAGAACTGACCGATAGGTTGACCGACAATAGTACGATTAATGATGGTAGAACCGGTAGCTCCCCAGCTCGAATTATCTATCGAACGAACATCTTCACCTGTTTGTGTGTTGATTGACAGTACTTTATTCCGGTTCAGGGTGAAAACAAAATTACTGCGCCACTCGAATTTCTTCCGATCTATATTAACTGTATTCAGCGTAAGCTCAATTCCTTTGTTTTCCAACGAGCCCAAATTTACCCATGGACTGCTACTGGCGCCTTGTCCGGAGGTTCCTACATAGGCAGGGAGTGATGCCTGAAGTAACAGGTTGTTAGTCTTTTTATAATAAGCATCTACAATTAATTCAATCCTGTTCTTGAATAAACCTAAATCAAAACCAATATTACTCGAATTGGTTGACTCCCAGGTTAAGTCTTCATTAGGAGTATTAGCCGCAATCAAACCGGTACCCCAATTGGTGGTAGCAGTAGTATAAGTAGCGAGCCATGCATAATTATCAGGAATGTTTTGATTTCCTACTAAACCCCAACCTAAACGTAATTTCAGATTGTTGATAACCGAAATATCTTTCATGAAATCCTCGCTAGAAACTCTCCAGGCCAAAGCGGCAGACGGGAACCAACCATCACGTTTCCCCGGAGCGAATTTAGATGACCGATCGTATCGTAAAGTAGAAGTCAATAAATATTTGTCTGCATAAGAATAGAAAATCCGTCCGAAATCGGAAAGAAGGGCGCTGGCGCCAGTGTATCCGTTGTTAGCAGCCGTAGTAGCATCTCCCAATGCCAGATCGGTAGCCCCGTTAGTAGAATAACCATTACGGGTACCGGATAAATATTCCCAAGATGATTTTTGTAACTCATGACCATACATGGCAGTTATTTTATGAACACCGAAAGTGCGGTCATAAGTCAGGATATTCCGCCAACTCCAGAATTTATTGTATTGTTTGGAAAAAGTTCCTTCATTGTCATCCCTGAATTGAGTTTCCGACAAATGATAAGTCGGTTGAAAACGATAAGTATTAATAAATTTGTAATCGAACGAAAGCTCGGTACGGAACGTTAACCCTTTTATTCCTTTTGGCGCTAATTCAGCATAGGTGTTTGCCCGGATACCGGCCACCTCATTCCGGTTATCGATCAACATGGCCATAGCCATTGGGTTGGTAGGCATATACTGTTCGTCAGAAGCTGCAAAAGAACCATCCGGATTACGAACCGGCACATCCGGCGTTGTTTTGATAGCTGTAATCACCAACGATTGGTCGGAAACAGTTAATTTTTGATAAGTATTGGAAAATGCGAAATTCATACCTGCTTTAAGGTAACTTTTCACCTGTGAATCAAAACTTCCGGACAGATTCAGCCTTTTAAATCCCGAACCAGCCGCGATACCATCCTGATTAGAATAACCTGCACCTAAATTATAGGTGCTTTTTTCGTTCCCTCCCGAAATGGATAGGTTGTGATTATGCATCAGAGCTGTATTAAACAATTCATCCTGCCAGTCAGTTCCCTTACCCAATAAGTCGGGACGGACAAAATTATTATTGTAACTGATTAAGCCCAGATCAGCCAGATTATTCCGGTGAGTGGCATACTGTTGCAAATCCAGCACATCCAATTTGGTGGGTATTTGTTGCCAACCCACATAACCGTTATAGTTGATGGTAGCTTCTCCTTTTTGCCCTCGTTTAGTAGTAATAATGATAACACCGTTAGAACCCCTGGAACCATAAATAGCAGTAGCGGAAGCATCTTTCAGGATATCCATTGACACAATGTCCGCCGGATTGATAGAAGCCAGAGCATTCGTATTTGTATTGCCTGAGCTGGTTGCTCCTCCTTCAATAATCACACCATCTATCACATAAATTGGTTCACTTGAGGCACTCAAAGAATTGATCCCACGAATGCGAATTGAAGTACTTGCACCCGGCATCCCTGAGTTTTGCTGCACTTGTACCCCAGCCGCACGGCCTTGCAACACCTGATCAATTGATGTTGATACCGATTTAGATACAGCATCAGAACTAACTGAGACAAGCGAACCGGTCAAATCGCTTCTTTTCATTGACCCATATCCGACCACGACAACTTCTTCAAGCCCTAAAACATTGGACTCCAAAACAACATCAATTTGTTTTTGACCTTTTACTTGAATAGTTTTGCTTTTATATCCGATATACGTAAAGATCAAAGAAGAGTTGCTCGCAACTTTAATCTCATATCTACCCTCGAAATTGGTAATCGTACCATTAGTTGTACCAACCTCCAAAACATTGACACCCAATAACGTTTCACCTTGCGTGTCCTTGATTGTTCCTCTTACTGTTACCGTTTGCGCTATTGCCCAAGCAGGAACTAAGAATAAGAAAAACAAAAAAATAATTTCCTTTTTAAATGTGATTTTCATAGAATTTTAATTCATTGTTTTTACATATTAATAAATTGTTTTTTT
>JAJFVH010000002.1 GCA_021371875.1 Bacteroidales bacterium | reverse complement strand
ATGGCTGCCACGTCGCCAATTAAAAAAGCTTCGACAATGCCGGCATCCACTGCCATCTGAACAGCATCCAAGGTGTGCGAGTCCACGGCATTAGCTACGGCTAAGCGTTTACGGCTATTCACACTTTGCAAATGTGCAGTCAGTTCGGCAAATGAAGAAATTGAACTCATATATCGAATAAATTATCTAATACAGGACAAATGTAACTATATTTTTTCACTGCCGCAACTCTCGCCATTCATAAGAAATACGCTTATTAACGCTTTGTTTTTCATGTTTTTACTCTTGCCTTAAAAGTTGATTTGAATTAGTTTTCAAATATTGATTTTTAGTTGAATTTTGATTTTATTTGTGTCAATTTATCACTTCAAAAAAAGATATTCTTTTTCAAAATTTCTTTGAAAAACCACACATTCATTTAATTTTAACCAAAAAGAGAAAATCATCACTTTTATCATAAAATTTCTTTGTATCTTTGAACGCTTTTTATTGAAAATAATGGATTAAGCCAATAATAATTTTATTTATTTCTTCATGAAACGATTCAAATTACTGAACAACATTTTCGGTTGGGTAGCATTCGTCATTGCTGCAACTACTTACTTACTCACAATGGAGCCTACTGCCAGTTTTTGGGACTGCGGCGAATTTATTTCAACGGCATATAAGTTAGATGTAGGCCACCCTCCCGGAGCGCCATTTTTCATGTTAACGGGTCGCTTTTTCTCTCTTTTTGCTTCCGATCCCACACAGGTTCCCGTAATGATTAATACTTTGTCGGCGTTAGCAAGCGCTTTTACCATTCTGTTTCTTTTTTGGACGATCACACATTTAGCCCGTAAAGTGGTGGCAAAAAAGGAAGAAGAATACACTTTAGCCAATATTATCGGCATTCTGGGTTCGGGGATGGTTGGCGCTTTGGCTTATACATTTTCGGATACATTCTGGTTCTCGGCAGTCGAAGGAGAAGTTTATGCATATTCATCGCTGTTTACGGCAGTGGTTTTCTGGGCAATTCTGAAATGGGAACGCGTTGCCGACCGTCCGGGTTCGGACCGTTGGTTGATTCTGATTGCCTATTTAATGGGATTGTCCATTGGCGTTCATTTGCTTAACTTGTTGGCTATTCCTGCCATCGTGTTGGTATATTATTTCCGCAATTACAAGCCATCAACCAAAGGCGTTATGCTGGCTATGCTCGCATCCGTTGTCATTCTCGGCGTTGTGCTCTACGGCATTATACCGGGTTTTGTTGAAGTAGCAAGCTGGTTTGAATTGTTGTTTGTAAATGCACTTGGAATGCCGTTCAACACCGGTTTATATATTTACATAATACTTATAATCGCCGTTCTGGTCTGGGGTTTGTACGAGTCGTACACCGAGAAAAATTACAAGCGCATGGCTGTATCTTTCATTCTTGCAGTTTCGATGGTTGGCATCCCTTTTTTCGGATCGCATATTATTCTCGGCATATTGATCATAATCGGGATAAGTTTATTTTTTTATTACAAAAAAGAAAAAATCAATACCCGTTGGCTCAACACCGCTTTAGCAATGATAACCGTAGTTTTAATCGGTTATTCATCCTACACGATCATCGTGATTCGTTCGGCGGCCAATCCGCCTATGGATCAAAATTCACCCGACAATGTTTTTGCACTGAAATATTACCTCAACCGCGAGCAATACGGCGACCGCCCGTTGTTTTACGGTTCGGTTTACAATGCGCCCGTCAAACTGCGCGTTGAAGGCAATATGTGTGTGCCCGAAGAAAAAAAGGGAGAAGCGCAATACGCTCCGAAACCCAAAACGTCGGCAAACGAAAAAGATAAGTATTTCATAACCGGGTATAAAACCGATTATAAAATGGACGAACGTTTCGATATGTTATTTCCGCGTATGTACAGTCCGACGCCATCGCATGTCGAAGCTTATAAAACGTGGGGGAACATTACCGGCGAACCGATTACATTCGATTATTGCGGACAGCAAAAAACGGAAATCAAACCCACTTTTGGCGAAAACCTTCGCTTTTTCTTCGATTACCAGCTTCGCTTTATGTATTGGCGGTATTTTATGTGGAACTTCAGCGGACGCCAGAACGACATACAAGGTAATGGTGAAATTGACCATGGTAACTGGATTACCGGAATTAACTTTATCGACAAGTGGCTGGTGGGCGATCAAACCAAATTACCCAGTGAATTAGCGGATAACAAAGGACGGAATACCTATTTCATGTTACCTTTATTATTGGGTATTTTCGGAATTTTATTCCTTATTTACAGCGGGAAAGAAGGAAAACACGGTTTCTGGATTACAGCTTTGCTATTTGTACTGACAGGTCTTGCCATCGTGGTTTATCTGAATCAGACGCCTTACCAGCCGCGCGAACGCGATTACGCGTATGCCGGTTCGTTCTATGCGTTCAGCATTTGGATAGGGCTCGGCGTTTTAGGGATTATCAAAGCCATTGACAAATATATTCCAAAAACTGTTGCTGCTTCTTTAGTTACCATCCTGGCTCTTGGAGTTCCCGTGCTGATGGCCACTGAAAACTGGGACGATCATGACAGGAGCAACCGGTATGTAGCTCGTGATTTTGGTGGAAACTACCTGACTTCGTTAAAACCTAATGCCATTATTTTCTCGAATGGCGATAACGATACTTTCCCGCTGTGGTATAATCAGGAAGTGGAAGGCAAGCGCACCGATGTGCGCGTTTGTAACCTCAGTTACCTGCAAACCGACTGGTACATCGACCAGATGAAACGAGGCGCTTATAAATCGGCTCCACTCCCTATTTCATGGGAACCCAAAGATTATGTGGTGGGTAAAAACGAAGTGATTTGGGTGGAAGACTTGGTAAAAGAACCTTTGGATATGAAAACTGCCTTCGATTTCATTTTATCTGACGATCCGGCAACTAAAATGAACGGTGAATCCTTTATTCCTTCAAAGCAATTGTTTTTGCCTGTTGATGCAAACCAAGTAGTTAAAACCGGAACATTAGCGCCCGAAAGAGCTGCTGAAATTGTCCCGCGAATGAATATTGACCTCAAACGCCGGATTTCGAAAAGTGAATTGATGGTACTCGAAATGTTGAAAACCAACAATTGGGAACGCCCAATCTATTTCGCCGTTACGGTTGGCGACGATTATTATCTGGGACTGAACGATTATTTCGAGCTTACAGGTTTGGCATATCAGATTTTACCTGTTGGTGTAAAAGGTGCAGGTACTCAGGTTAACACCAAAGAAATGTACGAAAACATGATGACTAAATTCCGGTATGGCAATATAAGCGACCCCAAGGTGTATTTAGATGAAAATACGCTGCGCATGTGCCGTACACATCGTATGATGTTCTCGCAACTTGTAGCGGGTTTGTACAATGAAGGGGATTCTGTAAAAGCCCTGAAAGCCCTGGATTATTGTGAGAAAATGATTCCGGGAGCTACTGTTCGTCACGATTATGTTTCTACCATGTTGGCTGAATATTATTACAAACTGGGTGAAACTCAAAAGGGCGATGCCATTATGGATGCAGTTGCCAAGGATTGTGTTGAAAACCTGGAATGGTATTACAGCCTGACAACTTCGCAACGCAACAGCGTTACTAACAGGATCGGCCACAATTTAGCCGTTTTGAACCAGGTACTTCGTATTTGCGACCAGGAAAATCAGAAAACGATACTGGATAAATATTTACCTGTATATATGAAATACACCAAAAACGTTGATATGTAGATGAATGTGCAGTTTCCCCGTATATTCCGGCCGTTCTTTGGCAAAACTATCTGGCGCAAAACACCATCGGAGAAAGTGATTTATCTCACTTTCGACGATGGTCCCGTGCCCGAAGTAACGCCGCAGGTACTTGACATCCTCGATCAATATAACTGGAAAGCCACATTTTTTTGCGTGGGTGAGAATGTTCAAAAGTACCCAGGCCTTTACCACGAAGTTTTACAACGCGGCCACAAAACAGGGAATCACAGTTTCAACCATCTGAAAGGATTTAACCACACCACCGGGGGATACGTGGACAATGTAAATAAAGCTTCGGAATATATCGACAGCAAATTGTTCCGTCCGCCTTACGGAAGGATTACAAAACAGCAAATCAACGTATTAAAAGATAAATACCAGATTGTCATGTGGGATTTAATCACGTACGATTATGATAAGAATCTTTCTGCGGAACAGGTTTTCGGTAATGTGAAACGGAATCTGCGCAAAGGATCGATAGTCGTTTTTCACGATTCGGTAAAAGCCAAAGAAAATGTGTTAACCGTTTTGCCAAAGGCTATTGAGTTTTGGGAAAAGAAAGGATATCGGTTTGGAGTGCTGTAAGTTTATTAAGTTTAAGTAGTAATTACAAAACACTTAAAGCAATACGATTATGAGATATGAAAGATTTGAAGACATTAAAGCATGGCAAGGGGCATTGGATTTGACTGTTGATGTTTACAGTGATTTTGAAGAGTTAAAGAATTCGGGTTTTAAAGATCAGATTCAAAGAGCCAGTGTTTCAATAATGAATAATATTGCCGGAGGATTTGAAAGAAAGAGTAACAATGAATTTAAACAATTTTTGTTTATTGCAAAAGGTTCATGCGGAGAAGTAAAGTACATGCTTGTTCTTGCAAAAAGGCTCAAAAAAATCAGGGAGGGAAAAGCTGATGAATTATATAATTTGTCCGAAGAAATTTCCAAAATGTTATCCGGTCTGATAAAAACATTGTAGTTGTTAACTTTTATAAACTTTCAAACTTAATGAAAGAATCTATCCTACACTACATCTGGCAACAGAAGTTATTTACTGCCCATTCACTTCACACAACTGATGGTGAAGCTGTGGAGGTGATTGATGTAGGGAAATTGAATACCGATGCAGGCCCCGATTTTTTCAATGCAAAAGTTCGTATCGGCAATACACTTTGGGCCGGCAATGTTGAAATTCACACGCGGGCGAGCGAATGGTACAAACATAATCATCAGCACGATAAGGCTTACGATAGCGTTATTCTTCATGTGGTGAAATATGCCGATACACCGGTTTCGCGAAGCGATGGAGAAACAATTCCCCAGTTAGAACTTGTATATCCGCTTCGGATTGAGGAAAATTACGAAAAATTAATTAGCGGGCGAAAATGGATTCCGTGTTCGGAAAAAATAGCTGACATTCCAGCTATTTTTATTCAAAGCTGGAAAACCGCTTTGCTGACCGAAAGGTTGGAACAGAAAATGACTGCCATCCAGCAATTGTTGAACGAAAGCAATCAACATTGGGAAGAAGCGTTTTACATTACTTTGGCACGCAGTTTCGGGTTTGGCGCCAACAGCCAGGCTTTCGAAATGCTGGCTAAATCGTTGCCGCTTACGGCTCTTGGCAAACACAAAAACCATCTTTTTCAGATCGAAGCCCTACTTTTCGGACAAGCCGGTTTCTTGGACGGTGAACTTTTGGATGAATATGGACTTCAGCTGAAAAAGGAATATGATTTTCTGAAAATTAAATTCGGACTTCAACCTATAAATGTTGAACAATGGAAATTACTGCGTTTGCGACCCGATAATTTTCCTCAGATCAGAATTGCCCAGTTTGCGGCTTTAGTTCACGGTTCTTCTAAATTATTTTCGCATATCCTGGAGCGACCTGAATTGGAGTATTTAAACGGGATATTTAAAACCGAACCTTCGGATTATTGGAAAACACATTATTTATTTGGACACGAGAGCCCGCAAAAATCGAAAAAATTAGGAAAAGATTCAATCAATAGCATATTAATCAATACGGTAGTACCTTTCCTGTTTTGTTATGCAACACAAAAAGGCAATCAGGATTTGAAAGATAAATCAATACAATTGCTTGAGCAAATTCCGGCTGAAAAAAATGCTATCGTCAGCGGGTGGCAAAATACAGGGTTAAAAGTTGAAAACGCTTTTGACTCACAGGCTTTATTACAGTTGAAAAAACGCTATTGCGACGAAAAGAAATGTTTACGCTGCCGGATTGGACATAAAGCGCTCACAATTTAGCCCTGCCTGCCGCAGGCAATTTGTTGAAATAAAACAACATGAACTTTGATATTTATAAAATTTACAAACTTCACGAACTATTATGAGAAAAATACTTGCATCTATCATAATCATTGCCATAGGGTTTATTGTATATTCATGCGCCAACAAAGCACAGGGACCTACCGGAGGACCGAAGGATGAAACACCACCGGTGGCGTTGAAATCGACGCCTGTAAACGGAGCGGTGAATTTTAAGAAAAAAGAAATCCAGATTTTTTTTAATGAAAATATCTCGGTTGAAAATGTATCCGACAATGTATTAATTTCACCTCCACAAGTCAAACAACCTGATGTAAGAGGAAATTCCCGAATTTTGACTGTCAGATTTGAAGAAGAACTGTTGGACAGTACTACCTACACCATCAACTTTGGGAATGCTATCGTGGATCTGAACGAAAAAAACCCCTTGAAGGATTACCGTTTTGCCTTTTCGACCGGAAATGAAATTGACACTCTCAAAATTTCAGGAATACTTATTAACGCCATGGATTTGAACCCATTGTCTAAAACTTTGATAGGTATTTACCGCGAAAACGATGATTCTGTGTTTTTCCAGAAGCCTTTTCTGCGCATTGGCAAAACCGACGAAAACGGGCATTTTGTTATTGACAATGTAAAGGCGGGAACTTACAAATTATTTGCTTTAGAGGATATTAATAAAGATTATTATTGTCAGACCGGCGAAGGCGTAGCTTTTATCGATTCCCTGGTTACTCCGACATTCAGGATGGAAGAAATGCAGGATACAGTTTGGGAAGATTCGATCCATATTGATAGTATTCGCACCTATATGGGAACGCGGTTCTTGCCCGATGACCTGATTTTGAAATTTTTCAAGGAAAGTAAAAAGCGCCAGTATCTGGTAAAATCGGAACGTAAACTCCCCCAGTCGTTCCAACTTTATTTCAACACTAAATTAACCGAACTTCCGGTTGTCAAACCGTTGAACTTCGATTGGGAAGGGAAATACCTGTTGCAGAGAAATAATACTTTGGATAGTCTGGCTTATTGGATAACAGACTCGGCGGTTTACAATATCGATACCTTGCAAATGTCGCTTACTTACCTGAAAACTGATTCGGTATATAATTTGGTTCCACAAACCGATACTTTGAGTGTTTTCATGCGGAAAGCGCGTGTAAATCCACGTGCCAGAAAATCTGAAGATAAACCGGTTCAGGCTTCGCTCTATAAGTTCACAAGCAATGCAAATGGTTCATTTGAAGTATATAATCCCATATATATCCGTTTCGATGCTCCTTTGGCCGATGTCGATTTGTCGAAAATAAAACTTTCGGAAAAAATTGATACAATATTCAAAGATTTGCCTGTTAAGTGGCGGCAAAGCGATTCCACCAAAAT
Organism: Bacteroidales bacterium; assembly: GCA_021371875.1. GTDB lineage: Bacteria > Bacteroidota > Bacteroidia > Bacteroidales > Paludibacteraceae > Paludibacter. The sequence continues at coordinate 9,321 of JAJFVH010000002.1, read as the reverse complement.
GGCTTATGCTATCGATTATCAATTCGAACCGGAAAAATCGTATGAATTAAAAATTGACTCAACTGCTTTCCTGAGCATTTACAACTTGTACAGCGATAAATTCAGCGGGCAGTTTAAGGTCAAATCGCTGGACGAATATTCGAGTATAAAAATGCTATTGCCCACTTTCGATTCCCTCGTTGTATTTCAGGTTCTCGATACAAAAGATATTGTTTTAGCGTCAAAACCTGCTTTACCGGAAGGTGCGCTTTTCGAATACCTGAAACCGGGCGATTATTATATGCGGGCATTTATCGATTCAAACCGTAATGGCATTTGGGATCCGGGCGATTTGCATGCCCGGCGCCAGCCCGAAGAAGTTTTTTATTATAACAAAAAACTCAGCCTCCGTGCAAACTGGGAATTTGAAGAAACCTGGGATTTAAGAGCTATTCCGCTACTTCAGCAAAAACCCGCCGTTCTGAAAAAAGATGTAAATAAAAAACAGGGACAGTAATAAATGACATAAATAGCTATAAAACAGATAGATATTTCTTTTGCTGCAACTCATCCGATCACTTTGAGTCATCGGATGAGTTGTTGTTTTGTTACACATATTTTGCTCAATACATCGCTTGTTGTGCAAAAAATAATTAAAATCTCCGAAAAATGCAATTTTTTTGTATCTTTATAAATCTAACTATCAATCAGATATAAAATTGTTCATTATTTAGTCCAATATTTACCCCTGCTAAATTTGATGTAATACCAAATAATATGTACTTTTGCGCTCAAATTGCAATGTCGACATTACAAAATGAGCCAAAAAATTGAACATACAGGAATAATCACGCACATCGACGAAAAGATTGTGCAAGTCATGATTATCCAGAAATCAGCTTGCAGCGATTGCCATGCCAAGGGAGCTTGTTCGGCTTCAGATATGGACGAGAAAATCATTGAAGTAGCCAGTACCGGCGGCAACTACAAAGTTGGCGAAAAAGTCATGTTGACCGGCGAAACTTCCATGGGATTCCTGGCTGTTCTGCTTGCTTTTGTCATTCCTTTTTTACTCATCCTCCTTAGTTTATTTGTTTTACGGTCATATACCGACAACGAAGCCCTTTCGGGTACAATTTCTTTGTCGGTGCTTGTTCCGTACTATATTATATTATCCCTGTTCAATAAAAAACTAAAAAATAAATTTCAGTTTCGTATTGAAAAAGAAATAAGCAACTAACGCTTTGACTTTTAGATATAACTGAATAGAATTTTATTATTTCATCACGATGAATTTAATTGTTATTGCGTTGCTTACCCTGGGAATAATAGGTGCAGTCTCGGCTATTATTCTGTATTTTGTTGCTAAAAAGTTTCATGTGTACGAAGATCCCCGTATCGATGAGGTTGAAGCTGCTTTGCCGGCAGCCAATTGTGGGGGCTGTGGTTTTCCCGGCTGTCGCGGGTTTGCCAATGCTTGTGTGAAAGCCGATACTTTGGATGGTTTGTTTTGTCCGGTAGGAGGTAACGACACCATGCAAAAAGTAGCCGGGATTCTTGGTAAAACTGCTGTTACGGCGGTGCCGACTGTTGCAGTCGTTCGTTGTGGCGGCACCTGCGATCATCGCCCGCGCATGAACGAATATGATGGCGTGAAACATTGCTTCATAGCACATAACTTATACAGTGGCGAAACCGGTTGCTCCTGGGGCTGTCTTGGCCTGGGCGATTGCGAAGTTTCGTGCGAGTTTGATGCTATCAAGGTAAATCCGGTTACGAAACTTCCCGAAGTAGACGAAGATAAATGTACTTCGTGTGGCGCCTGTGTGAAAGCTTGCCCGAAATTGTTGATTGAGCTTCGCAAAAAGGGACCGAAATCGCGTCGGATTTACGTGAGTTGCCGCAACGAGGACAAAGGGCATATTGCCAAAAAATCCTGTGATGTCAGCTGTATCAGCTGTTCGAAATGTGAGAAAGTTTGTCCGCACGAAGCCATCACCATCACCAACAACCTGGCATTTATCCATGATGACAAATGTAAACTTTGCCGTAAATGCGTTGAGGTTTGTCCTACTAACGCCATTGTGGAATTGAATTTTCCACCGCGAAAAGTGAAGGAAGAATCTATGACCCCTAAAGAGGAACAATTAGTTGGTTAGTCCTGATTTGAATAAAAAAATAAGCACCTTAATTCCCCTTCAAAAAGGAATTGAAACAATAAATAAACACAGCTCTTTAAGCCCCTTTAGGGGTATGGGGTTTTATTAAAGTATATGAAAACTTTCAGAATTGGTGGTATCCACCCGAAAGAAAACAAATTTTCAGCCGGAAAACAAATCCAGGTAGCTGAACTTCCCAAACAAGTGGTTATTCCTTTGTCGCACTATATCGGTACGCCGAGCGAAGCTGTTGTAAAAAAAGGAGATGTTGTAAAAGTAGGTCAGTTGATTGGTAAAGCAAACGGATTTATTTCGGCTAATGTTCATTCTTCGGTTTCGGGTAAAGTCAACAAAATTGATGTCCAGCTCGATGCAACGGGTTACAAACGTCCTGCCGTTTACATCGATGTGGAAGGTGATGAATGGCTCGAAACCATCGACCGTAGTACCGAGATTAAACGTGAATGCAATTTATCGAAAGAAGAAATTGTTCGTAAAATTCAGGATGCAGGAATTGTGGGACTCGGAGGAGCAACTTTCCCCACTCACGTCAAACTATCGCCTCCCCCGGGGAAAAAAGCCAATATACTTATTATAAACGCTGTTGAATGTGAGTCGTATCTGACTTGCGACCACCAGTTGATGCTCGAAAAAGGCGAAGAAATACTTGTCGGTACAACTATCTTAATGAAAGCACTGGAAGTAAACCGTGCTGTTATCGGGATAGAAAGCAATAAAAAAGATGCGATAGTTCATTTACAGCAACTGGCAAAAAACTTCAAAGGCATTGAAGTCGAAGCATTGAAAGTTCGTTACCCGCAAGGCGGCGAAAAACAATTGATTGATGCTGTTGTTCGCCGCCAGGTACCCAGCGGACGTATTCCGATTGAAGTGGGCGCTGTGGTACAAAATGTGGGAACAACGTATGCCGTTTATGAAGCTGTTCAGAAAAATAAGCCGATGATTGAACGTGTAATGACCATCACCGGTAAAACGGCGCCCAATCCGGGCAATTATCTGGTTCGTCTCGGGACATATCTTTCATCGGTCGTCGATCAGGCTGGCGGAGTTCCCGAAGGAACCGGTAAAATTGTGGGTGGAGGTCCCATGATGGGCCGTTCGTTGATGAATTTGAATGTGCCAATGGCTAAAGGCAGTTCGGGAGTTGTGTTTATCAAAGAAGAGGAATCGATTCGCAAACCCGTAAAAAATTGTATCCGTTGTGCCAAATGCGTAACGGTTTGCCCTATGGGCCTTGAACCGTTTTTGTTGATGAACCAGAGCGAACGTAATATGTGGGCCGAGATGGAAGACAACCGCACTATGGATTGCATCGAATGCGGAAGTTGCAGCTACACCTGTCCGTCGAACCGTCCGTTGCTCGATTATATACGTTTCGGTAAAACTACCGTCGGTGGAATTATCCGCAACAGAACGGCAAAGAAGTAAGTTAATTGGATGATGTAGCAATGTGATGATTGAATTTTAAAAGAAAATCACGAGACACAGAATATTATAAAATATATATGGATAAACTAATTATATCACCTGCTCCACATATTCATGGAGGTGATTCTGTTTCGAAAAATATGACGGGTGTTATCATTGCGCTTGTGCCTGCTTTGCTGGTAGGTTTGTATTTCTTTGGACTTGGTGCTCTTGTTGTTACGCTGACAGCTGTGGCTTCATGCATATTCTTCGAGTATCTTATTCAAAAATTTATGCTGAAGGGTTCAAGCACCGTTATGGATGGTTCGGCGGCTTTGACAGGTTTGTTACTGGCATTGAATCTGCCTTCGAACATTCCGGTATGGATGGTTGTAATAGGTTCGCTTGTTGCCATAGGAATTGGTAAAATGAGTTTTGGCGGACTTGGAAACAATCCTTTTAATCCGGCATTAATCGGACGGGTGTTCTTGTTAATTTCTTTCCCGGTGGAAATGACTACCTGGCCGCGGCCTGTTCCATTTTCCGCCGCCTATCTCGATGCTGAAACCGCACCTACAACTTTAGCCATGATCAAGGGCCATTTCGGCGAAATACCTTCGACACTCGATTTATTCATAGGCAACATGGGGGGGTCTCTGGGTGAAATTTCGGCAGTTGCCATATTGATTGGCTTGGTTTATCTGCTTGTTAAAAAAATCATCACCTGGCATATTCCGGTTAGCATATTGGCTACGGTTTTTATATTTACAGGTATTTTGAATCTTGTTAACCCTGAGCTTTATGCATCGCCGGTGGTACATTTGTTTTCGGGAGGATTGATGCTCGGAGCCGTCTTTATGGCTACCGATTATGTTACTTCGCCAATGAATCCGCGAGGTATGTTGGTTTATGGCATCGGAATCGGAATAATAACGGTGGTAATTCGTACTTTTGGGGCTTATCCTGAAGGCGTTTCGTTCGCCATCCTGATTATGAACGCGTTTACGCCACTCATTAACACGTATATCAAACCAAAACGATTTGGTGAAAGGGTGAAAATATAATCGCGAACCAAGAAGGAACAATAGAAATTAAAATTGAATACAGTTGTAAATTAATTCAGGGAATAAACGCCTTTTATAAAATTTCGACTTTTAAATTTCAACTAAAAAATGGCACAATTAGAATCAAGTTTTAAAAATATGGTGTTGGTGCTTTCAGCCATCACCCTATTTGCAGCCGTAACATTGGCATCGGTTTATACGCTGACCAAAGAGCCTATTGCCGCTTCGAAGACGGCAAAACAACAAAATGCAATCAAAGAAGTATTACCGGCATACGAGAAACTGGGCGATGTTGAAAAAATTGCTATAGAAACGGGCGATAGTTTGAACGTTTTCAAAGCTTACGATAAAAACAATCAATTTATCGGTGCCGCTGTCGAATCGGTTTCGCACAAAGGTTTTTCAGGAGATATTAAAATTATGGTCGGCTTCGACAAAGATGGCAACATTGTAAATTATTCCGTGCTGGAGCAAAAAGAAACTCCCGGATTAGGTACCAAAATGGTGGACTGGTTCAAAACCGACAAGGGAAATCAAAATGTGAAAGGGAAGAATCCTGCAACCAACAAGCTGACGGTAAATAAAGATGGTGGAGAAGTAGATGCAATTACAGCAGCCACCATCAGTTCGCGTGCGTTCTTGGATGCTATCCATAACGCATACAATGCTTATGCTAAAAACTCAGATGCTCCGGGTGTAGATGGTGAAAGCGGAGCCACGCACGTTGAGGTAGCCTCTACCGATTCGGTAAATTTAAATGATATTAATTAATAAAGGGAAAAATCATGAGCAATAATTCGAACCTGAAAGTATTCCTAAACGGATTTTTCAAAGAAAATCCCACTTTTGTACTTATCCTCGGGATGTGTCCCACGCTGGCGACGACTTCGTCAGCCCTCAACGGTTTAAGCATGGGACTTGCCACGGCATTTGTCCTGCTTGGCTCCAACGTGGTTATTTCGTTATTGAAAAACATAATCCCCGACAATGTACGTATTCCGGCTTATGTAGTGGTTATTGCCACTTTCGTAAGTGTGGTCGAAATGACAATGCAGGCTTATGTTCCGGCGTTGTATGACAGTCTTGGCATCTTTATTCCCCTGATTGTTGTAAACTGTATCGTATTGGGACGCGCCGAAGCTTTTGCTGCAAAAAACACGGTTTTCAAATCGGCCCTCGATGGTTTGGGAATGGGGCTTGGCTTTTCCATGGCATTAACCCTGCTCGGCTCCATCCGAGAAATACTGGGAACAGGGAAAATTTTCGGATTTACGCTATACCCCGATCGATACGGAATGTTGATTTTCGTATTGGCTCCGGGCGCTTTTATCGCGTTGGGCTACCTGATTGCTGTGATGAATAAATTGAAAAAAGCATAAAGCCCACAAGAGGGATAATAAAAGGACGAATAACTTAATAGTAAATTGTAGATTAAAATGACATATATTCTTATTTTTATCAGTGCCGTATTTGTGAACAACATTGTGTTGTCTCAATTTTTGGGAATTTGTCCCTTTTTAGGCGTTTCGAAAAAGATTGATACTGCCTTGGGAATGAGCGGTGCGGTGGCTTTTGTTATGACAATCGCAACCATATTCACCTATATAATTCAAAAAACAGTGTTGGAACCTTTCAATATCGGTTTTTTGCAGACTATTACGTTTATCCTGATTATTGCAGCGTTGGTGCAGTTGGTCGAAATTATCCTGAAAAAGGTTTCGCCGGCGCTTTACCAGGCTTTAGGCGTATTTCTTCCGCTGATTACCACTAACTGTACTATTCTGGGCGTTGCGATTATGGTTATCCAAAAAGATTTTAACCTGCTCGAAAGTGTTGTTTTTGCTATTTCTACCGCATTGGGTTTCGGGCTTGCTTTAGTGTTATTTGCCGGTATCCGCGAACAACTTAGCATGGCAAAATTACCCAAAGGCATGGAAGGTACCCCGATTTCACTATTAACAGCCGGTTTGTTGGCCATGGCATTTATGGGTTTTGCAGGAATAGTAAAATAAATACAGATTAATACCGATTTATGCGGGTTATGCAGATAAGAAAAATCGGAAATGAAAGTAAAAATACTTTAGTTTTCGATTTGTTTTTTTAAGAAATATACTTTACATTTGCACTTTGAAAAAAGCAAAATGATTTGCGGCAGTAGCTCAGTTGGTAGAGCATCAGCTTCCCAAGCTGAGGGTCGCGGGTTCGAGTCCCGTTTGCCGCTCTTCTTGTAAGACACAAGCAAACTGTTTAATCGGGACGAGAAACTTATCCCGATTTACCGGGAAGTTCCGTTTGCCACTCTGACAATTTTTATAGGATGAAAAATAAAGCGCAAGGCAAAATTTGCATCTTTACCCTACTCAACATATTCCAACCGGAAATTCTCGCCATCAAAAACTCCGTAAGAGAATATTGAAACAAAATCGCCGAGTATAACCACACGTTTTTGGTCTTTTATCTGCAAGTCCAACGCAATGTGTCGATGACCGAAAATCAGGAAATCAATATCCTTGTGGCTTTCGACATATTTCTTTGCATACACTACCAGGTTTTCGTTTTGCTCGCCCAGGTATTTGTTTTCGATATGCAGAATCTTTTCCCGGTTCCGTTTCGACCAATTATAACCGAATTCCTGTCCTAACTGCGGGGGCAAATAACGGAAAAGCTTTTGTGCAGTCGGATTGTGAAAAATCCTTCGTATTATTTTAAATCCTTTATTTTCGGCATACAGACCATCACCGTGAGCCAAAAAAAACTTCTTTGTTCCAATTTCAACCGTTACAGCCTGGCGATGTACGATCAACCCGATCTCATTCTCAAGGTATCCAAATGTCCAGATATCGTGGTTCCCTGTAAAAAAATGGATTTCAATTCCTGTATCAATCAACTCGGCCAGTTTTCCCAAAAAACGCACGAAACCTTTAGGCACAACGGTACGATACTCGAACCAAAAGTCGAACATATCACCCAACAGGTAAATAGATGTGGCATCTTTTTTTACTTTGTCGAGCCAATCTACAAGTTTCTTCTCATGTTCTTTCGGATCTTTCACCAAACGGGAACCGAGATGTGCATCGGAAATAAAATATATCATATTGAAGTCCCTAAGTTTCAAAAGGGGATTGAAAAAGTTAGTTGAATCTTAAAATTATAATTATAAATGATTATCCGTATTATTACTTAAAAGGAAAATAGGAACGCGGATTCCGCGGATATGGTTAATTCTCACGGTTTATATTACAACGGATTTTACACTGATTTGTAATTTCATAACATTGTTGTCCGATAAAAATCGGGATTTAGTTTAATGTCATTGCAAAACCTTGATACAAGGGGTATTTTGGGCTTGTCCTTTCATTTCAAAATAGCAAGCCCTGTTGGTCGAACAAGTTTTGCAGTTCTAATTTTTCCCTGTTTCTGAGCCAATCCTTCTCCGGATTTTCCAAAAAACGCATCAAATGAAGATAGTTGAACAGATGAATTCTGCAAAAACTTACTAAATTTGAGAAAGACCAACTGCGCTTTAATTGTTTTTGTACTACTGTCAGAAGCAAATTGACTATCAAAGCACAGTATATTTGTATTTTGATGGCATTTTCATTGTCGCCGAGAAAATATTTCAGTGGAAAATTCTGTTTGAGCTGTTTGAAAAGCAACTCTATCTGCCAACGCAGTTTGTAGATTGCCGCAATTAAATCAGCTCGCATTTCAAACAAATTGGTCAGAAATTCAAATTTTCTTTTTAAAACACGGTCGTAAAATGTTACTTTACGCAGTTTTAGTCTGCTTGTTTGTCCATTTTCCTTTACTGTTATTTCTATTATTTGATCTTCCAAAACACCGCTGTGTATGCACTGGTCAATATAAAGTTCTTCTTCTACACTGTAAACAGCATCGTCTTTTATGCGTGTTACAAAGCCGGTTTCATTGTCACAGAAACGCTTAAATGCCACGTAATCGTTGTACCCTTTGTCAAAAACATAAATCGTGTTCGAATCAAACTTCAGTTTATTCAGCAGAAAGTGGTCGTTAGTCGCCGCACTTGTGAACCATACCATTTTGGGAACAAGTTCGTCTACGTTAATAATTGTATGCATTTTGATGCCGCCCTTGCGTTTACCGTTAGCGGGCATTCTGCCTACACACTTCAAAATGTCTTGAAACAGACTGATAGTCGTACTGTCGAAAATTTCGATTTGCTTTTTTATCACCTGCAATATCCGGCTGTCCGAAAACAGATAGTGATATTGTTTGAGCAAATCGTTGTAAATTCCGGCAAAGACATCCGATGTTCTGCGCTTGTTCGCATCGGAAAGCGTACTTCGATACGGAAGGCTCTCCAATTGAAAATGCTTCGTTTTACCTGATAATCCAAGCATTGCACCGGATACTTCACGTAAGGAAGAGACTTTGGCAAACACTCCAAAGAGCATGCTTATCAAGTGATCTTTGGTTGTAAACTTCTTTACATAGTAATCTGCATTGTATTTTCGACTGTTTTGTGAAATTATTTTATTGTCAATTAAAGAAATCAGCTGTCCGAAAACCGATTGTCCGAAAAAATGTGTATTTTTGTTCATTGTAGTCTTATATTCTGGTAAATACAAAACTACAAAAAAAGTGCATGGTATGGAAATCTGTTTTTGTCCGTGCACTTTTACTTTATCATTTTTTTTATCGGACAATAGTAA
>JAJFVH010000222.1 GCA_021371875.1 Bacteroidales bacterium | reverse complement strand
GATTTAATATCGGTAGAATTATTCGCCCACCCTCGTTTGTTGCACCCCGTACGGGGTGTTATATGTGTGTGAAAATGTCTTTCTACCGATATTATATGCCTACGGCATAACTATTCAGGTCGCTTTGCGGATAGTCATTATTTATTACTTATAAACTGCTGTATATCTGTTTTATAAAAATTATTTGTATAAAAAAATAATCAATCTAATTTAAAATACAGCTTCTTGTTTCTCAACTCATCATTACATCAACTCATTAATTATGATGTTTTAAATCCAATTTTATTTTCTTTAGTTCGTCCAGATCGTGTACCGGACGCTCAATTTCGTATGGAATAGGCTGTTTGGAAAAAGTCTGAAAATAAAGCAAACAGGCATCTTTCCACCAAACGGCATCGCGCGCCTGAATTCGAAGCTTGGATTGCACTTCGGCAAAACGTTGTGCATCGATCAGGTTTTCAGCTTTGTCCCATATCTTCTGATATTCGCGAACTTCTTTCACGCCTTCGTCGTAAGTGTAACACATTTCATCCCAAAGGGTTTTTCCACTTTTCATTTTATAATCCCATGACAAATGATGAAACCAGAGCAAATATTTGTCCGGACAAAGTGCAGGATCGTTAAATTGCTCTTTCAGGGGAGTATAATACTGACTCACCGCATCGCTTCCTTTAGTTGTACGGTCGAAACCAATTCCTGCTTCGTTGGCATTGTGATAATATTTCGGCAACCAGTCGGGACGTGCTCCCGGAATATCACACCAGGGTTCCGGCCCATAATGGTGACTCCAGGCAAAAATATGATGTAAACCCAGCGGCATCATGTAATCCACGGCAGTTTGATGCGAAGTCAGCATCATTTTAAGAATCGTTTCGAATTCCGTGTTTTGGATTTGAGGAGTTTGAAAGGTTTGTTGAATCCATTCATCCGCAATTTCTTCACTCGTCAGTGTATTATTCCACGCCAACCGACCGAAAGCGTACCAGTTTGCCTGTGCAAAATGATGCCCGCACCAGTTGGTATCTTCGCCGATATTAGAAACTCCGGCAATAGCCGATATTTTGTTCCCAAAAATTGTTCCATCGGTTACTTTCCCAATCGTAGAGCCGTGTCCGTTGCAGTAAGTATCGGCATCAAGGCATTCTTCCCACATAGGCGACAAGAACACCAAATGGTTGGATTGCCCGAGATACTCCTGGGTAATTTGTAACTCAGGCATAATCGGCGTTTTTTTCAAAGCGCCAAATAAGGGACTAAAAGGCTCACGCGGCTGAAAGTCAATGGGCCCGTTTTTCACCTGAATAATCACATTATCGCGAAACTGTCCATCGAAGTTAATAAATTCCTTGTAAGCAAGTTTTGCCCTGTCATCGCCGGGTTCGTACACAAAAGCACGCCACATAACTATTCCGCCATGAGGTTTCAACGCATCGGCAATCATATTGGCGCCATCCACATGTGTTCGCCCGTAATCCATCGGGCCCGGCAAGCCTTCAGAATTGGCTTTCACCAAAAATCCACCGAAATCGGGTATCAGCTTGTAAATCTCACTAGCTTTGTCCACCCACCATTTCCGTACATTTTTATCCAACGGATCGGAAGTCGGCAAACCGCCCAATATCTTCGGAGATGAAAAATTGATGGATAAATAAACCCGGATATGAAACGGGCGCAAAACATCGGCAATAGCTTTGACTTTTTGAAGATATTCGACGGAAAGAACTTTTGGAGAAGCATTTACATTATTCAAAACCGTCGCATTAATCCCAATCGAAGCATTAGCACGTGCATAAACCTTATAACGCGGCGAAATAACAGCCGGTAATTCGTCCCACTTCCAGATAGAACGACCAGCATAACCACGTTCCACCGTTCCATCCAAATTATCCCAATGATTTAAAATCCGTACCGAGTACGAAGGCTTTTCGGCAACATCCAAATTATCTGAAAACCGATTGGTTTGAATAATCCGAAGCAGATGATAAACCCCGTAAAGTAATCCATTATCGGCTATTGAAGCTACAACGGTTATTCTCTTTCCGTTTTTGTTTATCGAACGGATAATAAATCCTTCTTTTCCAAGCGCTTTCAGTTCTTTAGAAAGACCGAATGATTTGATGGTTTTATCTTTCAAAGTTCCAATAAGCAATGAATTATCCGTTGCTGTTTTCAGAGCTACCAACTCTGTTCCATTCATATCGTTCCATGCCGACTGAAATTCATCAAAAGGCAATGAACCGGATTGGCCGAGAATGCCAGAGAAATGGCAATTTCTGTTGACCGTTTGGTTAAACCGAAGCCATAAACGATTGCCGTCCTCGGCATTTAACCGGAAAAGCGTTGCCAATACGAAGCAACATAAGAAAATACTCTTTTTATACTTTAAACACATATCTATTCGTTAATGAAAAATTTATCTCCTTTCAACTCAACTGATTGCTGTACAACCTTTTTATCCGCTATCGATTTATTATCCGGCTGTTTTCCTCCAATCGACAAAACCACTTTTCCGGGTTCGACAAAGGCTACATTCTGATTATCACGAGCAGCAAACTGACCTGGTTTAAGCGTGAAATTAACCGTTTTTGTTTCTCCGGCTTTCAAATGAATTCTTTTAAAACCCTGCAACGAACGGATAGGTTTCTTTAATTTGCTATCGGGTAACGAAACGTATAGTTGCACTACTTCATCTCCATCCATTTTCCCTGTGTTTTTTACATCAACCAAAACCTTAATGTTTTCATTAGTTTTTATCTCGGCCGGAATATTTTTAATCGAATACTCAAAGGTAGTAAAACTTAATCCGAATCCAAACTCGTAAAGCGGTTCTCCTTCAAAATAACGATAAGTTTTTCCTTTCATATCATAGTTTTCGAAAGCCGGAATCTGGTTAATATCTTTATAAAAAGTCAGAGGTAACCGACCTGCCGGATTGTAGTCGCCGAAAATCACATCGGCAATGGCTGTACCTCCTGCCTGACCGGGATACCATGCTTCGATAATAGCAGGGATGTTTTCGGCTTCCCAATTGAAAGCTAACGCACTTCCGTTGAGCAAAACCAAAACGGTTGGTTTTCTCAGTTTCTGAATTTCACGAATCAATTCGGTTTGCGTTTCGGGCAATTGAATATCGAGACGGTCACCTCCTGCAAAACCTTTGACTTTCACAATCATTTCTTCCCCTTCGAGCATAGGGCTTAAACCCATACAAAGCACCACCAAATCGGAGTTTTGAGCCAGTTCGACGGCTTCTTTTTTCAAATTGGTTTCAGGCATGTCCCAAAAAATATGAACATTAGAATATTCGGAATTATCCTGTATATATTCTACCTGTATTTCATAAGCTTTGCCTGCTTTCAACTCAACATATTTATAACCCTTACGCGAGTGATGCTCGTTTTCTTTTCCGAAAGTGAGCATTTTTCCATCCAAGTAAAATCTGAACCCGTTCAAAGCTTCACCTCCAATGGCATATTTGCCGGTTACCGGAGGAAGGAGCATGCCTTTCCAGCGAACCGAAAATTTATCGTACTGCATATCTCCGAAAGGAGGTGTTGTCCACCAGGTAAAATCAATATTTCCGTCGATACGTGTATGTTTTGGAGTTCCCTGCCACTGGACATTATCGAAATACTCCGCTTTCAAGCCTTTTGTTTTCAAAGATTTATCGGTGAAAAAATATTGAACCGGAATGACCGATAAATAAGGTAATCCATCGGCTAATTCGCAACCCTGTGCAAATTTCACTTCGGCGTCCGGCAGTTTGGCAATAATTCCCTTTAACGGTGTGGTTTCAATGGAAGGATAACCGTTATAACTACCCAATAAAACTTCACGATTGTCGGCATTCGGCCCTATTACGGCAATTTTATTTATTTTTTTACTGAATGGCAAAATATTGTTCACATTTTTCAATAATACCATTGATTTACGAGCCGATTGCAATGCTAAAAACCGATGTTGTTCACAATCAACAATATCAAGCGGTATTTTCGCGTATTTCACATTTTCTTCTGGATCGAACTGACCTAATTTCATGCGGGCAAGGATTAATCGTTTTACCGAAATATCGATTTTATCCTCTGTCAATAACCCTTGTTTTACGGCATCCAACAAATGTTTGGCATAAGTATCGCCACAATTCAAATCGGTGCCGGCTTTTACTGCCATAGCGGCAGCTTCTTCGGGCGTAGCCGTAACTGCATGTGCATTTCTTTCGTAAAAATCGTGGATTGCCCAACAATCGGAAACAATATAACCTTTAAAATTCCATTTATTACGAAGCACATCTTCCAGAAATTCGTTGCCGCAACAAGGCGCGCCTTTAAAACGCTGGTAGGCACACATCACCGAATAAACGCCAGACTCTGTAACCGTGCGTTTAAAATGAGGGAAATAAGTTTCGGCCAAATCGTAATCGTTTGGCCACACATCGAATGAATGGCGGGTCGATTCAGGTCCGCTGTGAACAGCAAAATGCTTGGCTGTTGCAATAAGTTTAAAATATTTTGGATCATCGCCCTGCATACCCTTGATAAACGGAATAGCTAACTCGGCAGTCAAATAGGGGTCTTCTCCATACGTTTCCATGCCCCGTCCCCATCTCGGATCGCGAAAAATATTGATATTCGGTGTCCAGTAAGTTAAACCCTGGTAAATTCCCCGTTTGCCACGACGTGCATAATCATGATGTTTGGCACGTGCTTCGTCGGAAATTGCCACTGCATTTTCGTGCATTTGCAGGGTATCCCACATGGCAGCCATACCGATAGCCTGAGGAAAAACAGTAGCCAAGCCCGAACGTGCTACCCCATGTAAACATTCGTTCCACCAGTTGTGTGCCGGTATTCCCAGTCGGTCGATAGCCGGCGAATCGTAGCGCATCAACTGCACTTTTTCTTCGAGAGTCAGTTTGGATACCAAATCATTGGTTCGTTCCTCAAAACTCAACTTTGTATCCAGATAAGGTTCTGTTTTTTTACACGCATCGAAGAACAGTAATGCCGCAACGGATAATACCGATAAAATTATGTTTTTTCTGTTTATCATTTTTCTGCCTTGAAATTTATTGTTTTACCAATTATCTGTTCTGAAAGGAGAAGCCGGCAGACTTTCGAGATTGTATAAGTTAGCTCCTTCGGGATTATCCGCCCAGGCATAACGCACTGCAACAGGATGGGGAACTTCATCGCTCCAAACTATCACTTTATTGCCTTTAATTTCTGCTTTCGCCCACACAAATTCTTTGTTACTTCCGGCAATCGCAAAGTATTTCAATTCTTTTCCATTTTTGGCAATAAGTCCACCTCCAACATTTGAGAAACTGAGTTCTACTTTATTGTCTTTTACCTTCAACGATTTATAAAGAGGTCCCGAATAAACTACATTTCGGTCATTGTAAGCAAGTTTTTGAGCCGCCAAAGCCAATCGAATGGATACATCTTTCTTATTCATCGGATGAATATCATTCCAATCGCCCAAATCGATATTAACAGTCATAGCAGTTCCGGGAACCGACAATGTTTTTGTTTGCATATCCCTGAACATTGCCCAGTTGCTTTCAGCCGGTTGCGATTTTGCTTCCATAAAATTAGGCAGCTGTGCATAAATAAACGGTAAGTTCTTTTGATTGAATTTCTTTCGCCAATCGGCTATCATTGTAGGCAAAAGAGTAGCATATTCCTGCGGATTACCTGTATTGGATTCGCCCTGATACCAGATAACACCCTTTTTGTTATAATTGAGCAATGGTGCAATCATGGCATTATACAAACCCATCGGTTTCCAACGGAAAAAAGTAGTTCCGGGAGTTGAAGGCATTGTACAACCTAATTTCATTTTCCAGACACCTTTTAAGTCAATCACTGTATTTGCTACTTTTAGTTCGTAGGGTTTGTCGAGCACAAAACCGCCCTTACCGGAATTATTTACAATACGAACGACGATCGTATTTTCACCTTCAATCAACACATTTTCAGGAATATTGTACCAACGGGGCGGATATTGGTAAGTTACGTTACCCACGAACTTCCCATTAATAAAAACTGAATCAGCGTCCACAATGCGTCCCAAATTGAGAAAAGCTGATTTTCCGGCATTTTCTTTTGAGATCTCAAATCCGCGTCGAAACCAAACCACACCATTCACTTTTCCGATAGGTGTTTCGCTCCAATAACCGGGAACGTTCATCTTTAGCCAGTCTGTATCGTCAATCGAAGGAAGTTTCCAACCGGCACTTTGTCCTGCATCTTTTTGGTTCGCTTCGGCATACCACTCATTTACGTTCTTATTTTCTGCAGCCTCCGTCTCACGAATCAACTGGTCATCACGATATTTAATTCCATCATTCAGATAATGCGGAAAATCAGCAAGCGCTTCCGCACTCATCCATGCCTGAATAGGCGAACCTCCCAAGCTGGCGTTAATTAACCCGATGGGAACATTGACTTTCTGATATAATTCATGACCGAAAAAATAAGCAACTGCCGAAAAATTAAGAATAGTCGCGGGATTCACCTCTTGCCAACTTCCAGAGATATAATCTTTTTCTGTAAATTTCAAATTATATTTCTGCGGAACAGCAAAGTAACGTATTAACTTATTATTTGCCTGCTTTATTTCTTGCTCGTAAAGCGGTTTCACCCTGTACATGGGTAATTCCATATTAGACTGGCCGGAGCACAGCCATACATCGCCAAATAAGACATTATTGACCTGCAGGCGATTATTCGCTACAAAAGTCATCACAAAAGGACCACCTACACGATGAGGAGACAAAGTCAGTTTCCAATCACCTTTATCATTAGCAATAACATTATAATTTTTACCGTCGATTGTAATGACAATTTTCTCCGAAGGGTCAGCCCAACCCCAGATGTTGACTTTGACATCGCGTTGAAGCACCATGCCATCGGAAATAAGCTTTGGCAATCTTACATTTGCAAATATTGATCCTGAAAGCAGGAACATGAAAAGCAAAGCCGTATTTATTGGTTTGAAATGTTTCATGTTTTTGAAATTAAAAATCAACTTTCCCAAAGTGATGAACTTTGGGAAAGTTGAAATGATATATATGTATAACAAAATAAAATTATTTCGTTATCCTTTCCATGGCGTTTTTCCTTCCATGGTTTTAATTGTACCATCTTCATTGTATTCCAATTCACCAACTTTAATGCTGCGCAACCAGGTTTTGCCGCCTGAAAGTACACTGTCGTGATGGAAAAGATACCATTCCCCTTTAAACTCACAGATAGAATGATGGGTTGTCCAGCCTACAACGGGAGTTAGAATTATACCGGCATAAGTGAATGGTCCGTATGGATTATCGCCAATTGCATAGCATAAATAATGCGTGTCTCCGGTAGAATAAGAGAAATAATATTTCCCATTATTTTTATGCATCCAAGGTCCTTCAAAATAACGACGGTCGTGATCACCGGCTTTAAGGGGTTCACCGTTTTCATCCAGAATCACCACATCGCGGGGTTCTTCGGCAAACTCTAACATGTCGTCGCTCAGTTTTGCTACTTTTGCACATAAAGCAGGTTCAGCATCGGCAGGTTCAGCAGGATTTTCAATGGCTTTATTGTTGCGGTAACGATGTAATTGTCCGCCCCACAAACCACCAAAATAAATATAATAATCTTTTTCATTATCCTCCAATACAGCAGGATCAATTGAGTAACTTCCTTTGATTGGGTCGCTTACAGCTACAAATGGTCCTTCGGGTTTATCACTTACTGCCACTCCAATGCGAAAAATATCATTTTTATCTTTCAGCGAAAAATAAAGGAAATATTTTCCATCTTTGTAAGCCACATCGCAATCCCAAAGCTGACGGCCGGCCCATGGAATATCTTTCACATGGAGTGCAACACCGTGGTCGGTTATCTTTCCATCGATGCTTTCCATCGAAAATACGTGATAATCACGCATATTGAAATGATCGCCGTTGTCATTTTCGGGAATTCCCGATTCTATATCGTGCGAAGGATAAATATAAATTTTACCGTTAAATACGTGAGCGGAAGGATCGGCTGTATAAATATTTTTAATCAGATGTTTTGCCATTTCAGTTTAATTTCAAGAATGTTTTTCATTTAATCGTTTGTAAACCTCTTCAAGCGTGCCACTAAATGGCCCGGGGTTTTCCATTTTGATTGATACAAGAGCAGCGGCAAACTTCAATGACTCCGGAACTTCGTGATCCAATCGGTGTGAGAGGTATGCAGCAAATGTTGTATCGCCCCGACCGGTTCTGCCGGTTACATTGCTGTTGGAAAATTTCTCATAATACGTTTTCCCGTTTACACGAGCCAACACTCCCTCAGATTGTGTAATCAGAATTTCGGGACAACCCCAGGATTCAATGATTATTGCAGCTTTCTCCAAATCATCTGTACCGGTTACAAGGCGGGCTTCCACTATGTCAAGCTTCAGCTTATCCATCATTGCGGCAATTTCCTTTTTATCAGCGACATCGCTGTATTCAATTACACGATTTGGAGTTACATGGCGAACAAAGCTTTGCATGTCAGTAGAAAGGCTGTATCCTCTGGCTTTGAGACCTTTCATCAATTCCATATCAAATTCTGTATCGGAAATACCAGCTAGGTGAACGCATGTGGTTTCAAGCGGCGGAACATCAGCGATAGATATTAAGCCGGCAGATTTGACCAAAGTCAAAGTGCGTTCATCCATGTTTTCCGATTCATGCAAAACCCGCGAATAAGTTGTCTCTTCGCTGGGAATAAGGTATGTATCAACGCCTACATCCTTCATCGCCTTGAGGATATGTTCATCTTTTTCTGCCATTTTAACAACGGCGGCTACTTTCTTTCCAACACGGGCTGCAACCATAGCACCGCATAATACAGCACTCCCCGGAGCAATATGAGGTTCTCCTCCAAACGGAATAATCTCGTCATAGCACATGTGTCCTACAAATGCGATATCATATTTCTTACTCATATAAATTGTTTCTTTGTTTATAATGTTAACTAATCTTTTGTCATTTTTCCAGTTTCCTCCGCATCACTTATCAACCAGGGATAGAATGACATCAAATCCTTCGACTCAATGGTATTCGTTCTGTTTTTTGCCTGTAAATCCTTGATATGATTCATCACCAGATGCGTCCAGACAGCGCCAGGCCTTGGATAGGCGGCTACAATGTAATGAGGCCCTTTTTCTGTTTCACCCGCTTCCATTTCCATCTCAGCTCTGAGGTTGTCAGGGGTTATCATGGTATTTGCATAATCAAAGACTACCCGGTCCATGTGTTTGTAAACCTCTTTACTTTCCTCTACCATACCATAATAATCCAATAGCTGAGCGAAAACATAATTTGAAGTGGTATAAACATCTTGTCCCTGTTCCGATTCAACGGGTTCACCATCTTTCGTTTTACACATAGCCCAACCCATGAATGCTTTGTTGGTATTATATATCGTTTTAAGGATCTTTTTAACTCGTTCTTCAAGAATGGAAGGAGCTTCACCAATGGCGATTAAGTACCACAAAGCATCAAGCTGATTGGTCCAAACATCCGTATTCATATTTCCTGATTGGGGATCAAAACAGGTAATATAATATTCCAGTTTTTCACCTTTCTTGTTCACATCTTCACGCCACAGTTGCTCAAAACTTTTCCAAGCTTTGTCATATATTGCCTGGATATGTTTTTCGTCTTCTTTTTCACCCAACATTTGAGCCATTTTGATCAAAGCCTGGCAACCGCCGAGGAATTGCGTGGCATCATACGCATCAGCTCCGAAAAGAACCAGATTGTCAAAAGTGTTTTTTACATCGTCAGGATTTCCTTCCGGAATTCCATCGCCATCAAAATCAAGTTTCAATAATGATTCTAATCCAAATTTCATGGTTTTCCAGTTCGATTTCAGGAATTCCATATCGCCGGTAAATTTCACATTCCTCAGCACGCGCATCATCAATTTTGGATAAAGGTCAACCCAATAATTATTATTGTACCAGGCATAATCGCTCACATTGCGCAGAGGATGTCCTTTTGACAACATGCAAACATCATGGGCAACGCTGCCAAGTGTTTTGAAATCATCGCGGATCTGGGTTAACTTTTTACCTTCGTATTCTTCGGGATTTTCTTCAAAATGCATCCTCGCTTCAACAAACGAGGCGTGATGGTGGTACCACCGAGGAGTAGGATCAACAGCATTAATTGAATCAATAAATGCCTGACATAAATCTTTTTCCACTTTTGGGAACAGCATCAGCAGTACCATTGAATACCAATCCACATCCGAAGGATCAATGTAGGAATAATCGAAACATTCGAGGAAGCGTGCCTTTTCAACGCCATTTTCTTCAATCCAGATATTTGCGTTTGAAAGCGGGAAATGAAGTTCATTCAACATAAGTCGTGTTAAACGCATCGCACCTTCACGATCGTTCTGATAAGAAGAACTTGATGAAATTAAATTGAAGATACGTTCCTGAATGGTCAATGTCGTATTCCACCATTGCGGGTAACTTTCAAGGGCGATCTTTACCATATCAAGCCACCGGGTTTCGGCATTATCAAAATTCTTAATGTATTTTCTGTCATAAGTCTTTCCATCGATATATTCCTGAACGGGGAAGTCGAGGATAACGACAAAAGGTATAATCTTTGACTGGCCCGGACGAAGGGTCATCGTTAAACTTACAGCGGCGCCATAATCTCTTCTGTTAATTGGTTTGCATTTTTCATAAAAGTTACCCTCGGCTGTAATAAGAAGATCGCCGGCGTATTTGTTCAACAAGAAATAAGGTTGCGTATCCACTGTAACGCCGGGAACCTCTGAAACGGCAATGATCATCTTATTTTCAGTTTCCGTACTACCCATAACTACACCATGAATGCCATTCAGTTCAAACGCTTCATGTTTTTGTCCCGAAATGGCTGCGCTACTCACGAAAACGCTGTCCTGATCGGTTGGCTTAAGCTCTTTTTCTTGCAGATTTACCAAAGATGGCCGCGGCACAACCAACGTATATTCTTGTTCTTCATCCGTGTTATTTTCCACAATAAATTCCTCAACGCTAATCGGCATCAGCGTTTGCTCATTGCCTGATAATAACGGTGAAATAAATCTTCTTGTTACCTTCACATCTTCGAGGGTATATTCAATTTCCAAAGAAGGAGTGGCAATGGTCATTTTAATATTTTCTTCGTCGACAGCTTCAGGATAGTAGTTTTTCATCGCCGGGATATCATCAGTCTCTGTTTCGCCAGGTTGCAGTTGTGTTAATAATGTATTACCCTCGTAGGTGCTGATATATGGCGCAGAGCCAAATTGAAGAGACTTTTGGTTCAACATGATCAGACGGCCGGCATCGTTCAACCGGTTATACAGGCCGTAAGGGGAAATACCGATTGAACAGGTCGGCGCTCCCATGATGGCAACGGTATGCGGGAACTGCAAACACTTGGACATGCCCTGAAAATGCACCGTCATTTTGTTTTTCTCATAAATATTGGTTATTTGAGGTCCCGATATAGTATAGATATCATGGATATCAAATGAATTGGATTTCGACATTTTTTTTCGCTTTAAATTAATATTTTGCAATCCGGTCTGGATTCATTTGCTTCCAGTAATACAATTACAATTCCGGGCGCCAGCATAAGATATAACTGACACTCGGAATATTGTTAGTTCATATTGTATGAAAAAGCGACCTGATTAGCACTTTCCTTGCCATACATTGACATTTTTCTTCTTTTTTTCTTTTACTGGTTCAACATCAGGTTCTTCAGGAATATCTTTTTCTGCGCTTAAATCAATCGGCATTTTTGTCGTCGGATACGGTTTAATTTTACCAAACAATAAATCGGCAGAAACCCGGATTGAATCTGGAGTACCTGAGAAATTACATACAACAGCATCAGCCACAGTGGTCGTGCCTTTCCGGTATGGGAAATTGGTTACAACAACCACATCATGACCTGCCTTTTTGAGCGCTTTTACAAGATGTGTGTTATTTCCCCGTTTCTCAATACGTGCGTAGTAGTTGGTCATAACAACCAAATCAGCATCCTTAGCTAATCTCAAGGCTTCTTCTACATCTTCTTCAGAAGCATGAAATGCTGCATCATCCAGAATGAGGTTAGTAGAATGTTTGGTCATCTGTTCACAGAACATGTGGGCATGACTGTAAAGATCTTTCCCAAGAAATTCGTAAGGGATGCATTGCTCAATTACAAGTATCTTCTTGTCTTTGCTTAATGGAAGTAATTTTTTATCATCGCGTACAACCAACAAAGCCTTGTGGGCTACTTCCCATGAGAAGTCGATATTTTCTTTGCTCCTGACAATAGCAGTGGTTTCTTTTGGATCCATTTTGCCAGCTTTTTCAAACAAGCCCTGATCATATTTCCTGTTAAGCAAACGACGTACGGCATCGTCCACACGTTCTTCGGAAAGCGTGCCGTTTTCAACAGCCTGTTTAATTCCAAACAGGCACTGTGAACGGGATTCATCGTCTGCCTTGAGTAGAATGGTATCCACACCGGCTTTAATAGCCATAGCACAAGCAAGTGGAAGCGGCCATTTTTTCAGGATAGCTGCCATACCGATTGCGTCGGAAACAATAATACCATCAAATCCCATTTCACCTCTTAAAAGATCAGTAAGAATCTTTTTAGAAAGAGTTGCAGGATATTCTTCGTCATAAGCAGGGAAAATGGTATGTGCAGTCATCAAAGCTGATGCACCGGCATCAAGACCTGCCTGAAATGCTGCCAGTTCGACATCTTGCATGCGTTTTTTATCGCCACGACAAACATCGAGTGTTTCATGAGCGTCAGTTGCTGAATCACCACGACCGGCGAAATGTTTAACAGTTGCAGTAACGCCTGCATCCTCATAACCACGTACTGTGGCATCAATAAATTTAGAAATAACATTAACATCATCTCCGAACGAACGAACACCGATTTCGGGATTCAAAGGATTAATGTTCACATCGCACACAGGGTGATAGAATTGTGTTACACCCATGGCAGCCATCTGCCGCCCCATAAGGTTTGCGATTTTATAAGCAAGGTCCACATCGCCAATTGCAGTAATACCCATTGGAGGTATAAATTGAAGAACACCTCCAGAGGAATAGTCGTTCTTAAAATCGCCTTCCATATCAATCGTAACGTGAAGCGGAATTCCAGAAGGCCGATCCATTGCGATTTGCTGAAGATTGTTGAGCGCTTCGGTGAGTTCTTCGGGTGTAACGCTTATCCCAAAAGCGCGGGAGTCGAACCAGGTATGTGCGATATCGAAATAATCCGATGGTTTCTCGAAGTTTGGATCGACCTGCGAACGTCCCCAGTAAAGATTTTTGCATGTTTCCAAGGCGTATGGTTCAAGACAAATACCCCCTGCGTGTAATTTGGTAATTTGTTCGATCCCTGAGGGCGTAGGTATGGCACCACGCCATGTAAATGTGAGTAGCTGCCCGCATTTCTCCAGCAGGCTCATTTTCGCGATTTTCGCTGAGACAAATTCTTCTCTTTCTTTTGACATTGTGTATCTCCTTATAATTTATTGGTTAATATATTGTAGATTAATCAATTTGATTAATAATTATTTTTTACAAAAATTTCAATTACTTTCTTATTTCGAATTCACGTTAATTAATTTTTTAGAAGTATCCCTAAATAAATAGAACAACTATTTCGGTAATTCATTTTATCCATTTTTTATATTCTTTATACTTTCATTTTTTAGTTGCCTTCGCCTCCTTTATAATTGTTTCCACTATTGGTTTTGGTTTAAGATTACGGTCGAAAAGTAAAGGATAATCTTTTCTTCCGGGGATAGGCCAGTTATTCCGCCAGGTTTGGGCATCAGATACTCCCCAGATGGTAACACGGCTTATTTTGTCGTGATGCTTGAGAAATAACCGAAAAAAATCGGCCATCCGGTTATTCCATACCGTTGCTACCGAATCGGGTAAACCGTCGGGATAGGGGTTCATTTCTTTTTTATATTCATAACTCATGGAAACATCCGCTCCGCCATTCTGATTTGGGAATGGAATTACCGTCAAATCCATTTCGGTAATCATTACTTTCACCCCTAGGTTTCCAAACGCAATTATACTTTTTTCTTCACTTTCGACAGTTGGAAAACTCATGGTTAAATGACCCTGCATGCCAATACCATCTACTTTGATACCTTGTTCTCTGAGTTTTTTTATCATTTCTACCACGGCATCCCGTCTGCCCGGATGGGCCATTGAGTAATCGTTGTAATACAGCTCTGCTTTCGGATCGGCTTCGTGTGCAAACTGAAAAGCCAGTTTCACATAATCCTCTCCGATAATCCGATAAAACTTACTCTGACGCCACGAACCATCATCTTCGATAGCCTCATTAACAACATCCCAACCATTGACCCTGCCTTTGTAACGTCCCACAACAGTGGTAATATGTTTCCGCATCCGTTCAATCAGCACTTCGCGCGAAACATCTTTTCCATTTTGATCGACGAAAAACCACGCCGGAGCTTGTGAGTGCCAAATCAGCGTATGACCGATGATAAACATCTTGTGTTTCTGTCCAAACTCCACAAACCGGTCGGATTGCGTGAAGTCAAATTTACCTTCCTGTGGTTGGATTACTTCACTTTTCATACAGTTCTCAGCAGTTATAGTATTGAAATGATGTAAGATAAGCAGGTCAGACAAACTATCTTTTCCAGTTACCTGATTATCGTTAACAGCTACTCCAATAAGGAATTTATCTTTTAGCGACTCCTTAAGCGACTGTTGGGATTTACACTGAATAGACATAAAACTAAGAACAATTAGAACGACAAATAGTCGTATTTTTGAAATGATATACACAAGCTACAGTTATTTAAATTATGAATTTTTTAAGTATCTTTCTTCAATTTCCAGGTTTATTTTATCTATTTTATCATCGTCGAGTTCATATTTTGAAATGATGAACATAGCCAAAATAAGTAAAATTGCCGGGATAACAGCTACCAGCCACAAAATTCCCTGCTGTACAAACGGAGTTTGAGAAACGGTATTTTTTTCGTCAAAGCCAACAAACGCTAACACGAAACCGGGAACAACACCACCTAACGCCATTCCTGCTTTGAAAAAAATTCCTGTCAAAGCATTGACAATTCCCGAAATTCTTTTGCCTGTGGTGTGTTCTCCGTAAGAAATTACTTCAGGCACCAATGCCCACATATAACCTGTAGCAACAATCACACCCGTGGATTTTACAAACTGAGCCACAAGCACCAACCAGAGGTGTTGTCTAAGTCCGGGAAGTACAGAAATGATATAAAGCATTGCCATTCCCAGTATAGCAATAGATAGGAAAACATAAAACATTTGTTTTTTACCGATTGCCCTTTTTATGGCCGGAATCATTGGCATAAAAATAAATGCAGGGATAGAACCCAGCGCCGCAAAATAAGGGAGCCACTCCGGCGCCTGCACATTATAAATCATATAATAAGACCCTGCAGAGTTACCTATAGCCATCATTGCAAAAGCGGTAATAAAGAAAAATGCCAACACACGCAACGGACGGTTGTATTTAAATTCATTCCATAAATCAGAAACTTTTACGCTTGAAGTTTCTTTTGCATCCATTACTACGCGCTCTTTTGTTTGAGTATAACAAAAAATCAGTAGCGCCAGCCCTGTTAAACTATAAATAGTCATCGTAATGAACCAAGCATTTCCAGACTCAGGCGAATTAATCTTTCCATCGGGTGAAAAAGATTTTACAAGAATAGGAATACCATAAGCTACAGCCAAACCTCCGAGATTTGCCATAAACATACGAACTGATGTGATCTTGGTAATTTCGTCTGTATCGCGTGTAAGTGACGCATTTAACGCACCGTAAGGAACATTTATCAAGGTGTACAACATGGATAAACCCACGTAAGTGATATAAGCATATAATAATGAACCTGAAAAGCCATTCCAAAAACAGAGAATAGCAAAACCGGTAAGTGGAATACCCCCGAGAATTAAATAGGAACGGTATTTACCAAATTTTGGATTGTGTTTATCAACAAAAGCGCCCACTATCGGATCCCAGATGACATCAACCAAACGGACAATAAGAAACATAATAGCTGCAGTGGATGCCGGAAGTCCGAATACATTGGTGTAAAAGATAAGCAGATATTGTGCTACCGTTTGATAAATCAGGTTTTGAGCTAAGTCTCCCGAACCGAAGCCGATTCGCTGAAGCATAGTAAGTTTGTAAAAACCTCTCGATTCAATTGTTGTTGTTCTTGAATTTGATTTCATTATTATTTGTATTATTATTTATCTTTTTACTCTATCGGAGTTTCTTTCTACTCCATCGGAGCATCTTTTTGCTCTATCGGAATCTATTCAATATTTTCCGGTGCTCCAGGATAACTTCTTTTCAATCCTCCTGTGTCAATCATTATCTTTTACAGTACAATGCCCTGTTCTAGTACTATGTGAGACGCAATATATATTTGCCGGTTGTTTCAATTTTATGTTTAGTAATGGTTTCGTTTATGCGATTAGCCTGCCATCTCTCAAGCAAGCGGACATCGTATTGTCCGTTGATATTCACGGTTTGTTCCGGTCCGCCATCGAACGATCGCAAGCCCTTGTTGTCGTTGAAATTCAGCGTAAGCGAAACCAGATTTGCCTATTCATCTCTCAGGCTATACCCTGTTTTTTCGCCAAATGAAACTTTTTGTGAATCTGATTTCACGTGCTTAATCTTTTATTATAATTAAATATTTGTCATTTTTCTTTTTTGCTACCATCAATTCTTGATAAATCGTTGAAATAAAAATTTATTTTTATTGAATACTTTCACGTAATAAATGCCTTTCGACAGTTGGCTGACGTTCAATAAAGTCAACTGATTGTCAACATCAAATTCCGACACTAATGTTCCCGACTGATTGAAAACAAATCCTCTCGAAGATGCATCGATACCTTCGTTCAGGAACAAGGTGATATTATCGGCAGCTATATTCGGGTAGATTTTTAATTTCATTTCCGAATCAGCAGCAACAGAACCTACTGCATTTCTCACATCTCGTTTTGCCACAAAAGTAGTAACACTCTGTGCGTCCACCGCCGCGCTAAAAGAGGTTCCTGAATGAGTTATACTTCCTTCGTCCTTTACATTTTTAGTTCCGGATGTCGTAAATTTGTTCAACGATGTGATTTCTGTATTTTGCAGGTTAAAACTTATCGTTTTAGCCATTGTATTTTTATTCACTACTACTACCACCACACTTGTATCCGATTTGTAAGCAGTAACATTTAAATTGGTAGCCGGAACGGGAGTTGCTGAAACACGAACATATCCCGGACGTACAAACTTAGAATACTGTGCCACAATGTATCCACGCTTGGTTACAATTCCCGAATCATCTATCAATCCATACGAACGACGGATATACCACCATATATAAGCATTGAAATTTGCCACCATACAGTTATGTAATTCCATCCCCACATCCAATGCCAATGGCCACGCGTTGCCCGAGTTGGCGCTTTCGGTATAATGTTCGGTCATCCACACTTCTTTTCCTTTGGTTCGCGCCAACGGATAGTCTGATAAACCATTTCCGTAAATATGTCCACCAACTATATCTACCTGGTTTGCTGCATCAGCATCATTCAGAATAGAATCGGTACGCGTACGATTAAAATTAAACGATTCCGGGGCAATTATCCGCAATGTATCGAACTTAGCTCCCTGTGTTTTCAGAAAACTTATCATTTGCTTCATCGACCAGTCACACGATTCATATTCAACCTTTATATCCGGTTCATTTTGCAGCGAAATGGCATACAGCGGCGCTCCGTTATTTCGCATATAAGTAGCGAAACTAAGCAAATAGTCGGCATAAGCACTGTACGAATCTGTTTTCAGAGTACCGCCTGTTGTGTTGTTATTGCTTTTCAACGATGCCGGTGGCGACCATGGTGAAGCAAAAACAATAGCCCCAAGGGCTCTGGCCCTCACTGCTGTAGGATATTCCTTATTAAAATTCGATGCTACGTTCGGAACTTTCACCCTTAATATACTCAATCCTAACTGACCGTCACCATTTCCGAAAGCCAGCGTTGTTTGCGCTGCTGTCAAATCGTTAATCCAGCTCGGCATATTCATTCCACCGAATCCTCTGATTCGCTGATATTCTACACCCGGATTTATTGTTACAGTTTGCGCTTTCGCAAGCTCTGTTAATATCAGACAGAAAAAAAACACGCCAATCAACTTGAACTTTTTATATTTCATTTTTTATTAGGCAAATACAATATATGCAATTTCGAAACACATTCCATTATGTCTTAAAGACATTCTTTTATGTCCTAAACATATTCCATTATGTCCGAGAGACATTCCATTATGTGTAACCGAACATCTCTCTATTATTTCAGCGTTATATCCGCTGTTCAATATCTTTCCGGCGCTCCGAGATAACTTTTCTTTAATCCACCCAAATCGACCATGATTTTTTGCAACACTATGCCCGGTTCCAGTGCCCTGAAACGCAAGATATGTTTGCCGGTGGTTTCTATCTTATGACGGGTAATGGTTTCGTTGATACTATTGGCTTGCCATTTTTCCATTTGCCTTATATCATACTTTTCGTTAATGTTCACGATTTGTTCCTCAGCACCATCGAACGAAACAGCATAACGCAAGCCTTTATTTGCATTGAAATTCAGCGTGGGTGAAACCAGAATATGTAACGGAAACTCACCTGTTGTTTCAAAATTCAGATCATATTCAAGATAAACCATGTCAGAAGCCTTAGGATAAGCATTTTGAGGAAATGTTGTTATTCCCGACAGTGTTTTTCCCAGATCGGGAATGATTTCCCAGTGAATACTTTTTGTTTCGTTTTTGCGGCTGAAATGTTCGGCTTCAACCGAGATGTAACGGTTATCATACGTGCAAGCTACCGGTGTTTTTACCCTGGTTCCGTTTTCAACTCTGATTACTTTTGGCATAACGCGGTTTTTCGGTTGCTGCCAATAAGTGTAACCAATACGAATCTGATCCATCATATGCGCCCATTTTCCACCTGCAATTTCAGTATTGTAATGCACTGTGAGCAAGGAGTCACGGTCATAACATTCCTTTACTTTATCTGCCCAACGGTTGGCTTCGGGATTGTTTTCCTTTGCCAACTCTTTATTTTTTGCTACAGCAAAATACATTTCGTATAGATTTGAACTAGCATCCACCGGGTATAAGACCAACTGATCGAAAGCATCTTTTGCATTGCCGGGAATTTGCTGGTACAAGCGGAATGCATCGAGCGCCAGCGTGCGGTAATCGTTCGTTACCGTTTCAAATTCGTTGTAGTTTTTCAGGCTGTAAGTGGTATCGTTCAGCAATTCGGGCGTCACACGACGGTTGTATTTTGTGTACAAATTAATGATACGAGCGGATTCTTTGGCGTATTTTTCTCCGAACTGTTCGGCGCACCATTTTTCGGTATGCTGCACTAAATTTTGCGCATTAAATTGATTTGGATTCCAGGCCATATCGAGAAAGAAGCTGATCGGATATTCCATGGGCTTCAAATCGCCCACGTTGACGATCCAAATCCGGTCGACGCCATGACTGTAGGTGAGGTTCATTTGTTCCCAAATGCGCTGTACCTGGCTTACGTTGATCCATTTATAATTGCGAGGTCCGCCCACGTAATCGAAATGATAATACATCCCGTATCCACCTTTATGAGGTTTGGCATTCAGGTCGGGAAGTTTGCGTACATTTCCCCAGTTATCGTCGCAAAGCAGCAGGGTTACATCATCCGGAACACGCATTCCTTTATCATAATAATCTTGCACTTCTTTGTAAAGCGCCCAAACCTGAGGCGTTTCAGTGATTTTCTTTCCCGAAACTTTTTTGATAATACTGCGTTGGTCTTTTACAATTTTCTCTAACAATTTAATGTTACTGTCTTCGCTCATGGGTTCGTCGCCATCGCCACGCATTCCAAGCGTAACAACAGTTTCGTAATTTTTTTGGCGTTCGAAACCTTTCTGCCAGAAATCTTTTAATACATTTTCGTTTTTGCTGTAATCCCACTTGCCGGAGCCGTACTTTTGCCACTCGGCATGTGCTTTACCCATGGGTTCGTGATGCGAGGTTCCAATTACAATTCCCATTTCATTGGCAAGTTTGCCATTCTCAG
>JAJFVH010000217.1 GCA_021371875.1 Bacteroidales bacterium | reverse complement strand
TAATAGATAAGTAAGTAGAACAATATAATGTCGTATAATTCAATTTGAACAACAAATAGAACGCGGACCTTCGCTGATATAGCGGATTTTAAAACGGATTTTAATCCCGATAAATCGGGATGATTTTCAGACATATACAGTTTTATCAGTCATGCTTACATGACTATAATCAGCTCTAAGTCAGTCTAATTATTATTCCGTTAATCACAGAATGTTCCATCAGAGAATATCCGCTTAATCGCTAAAAATCCGCGTTCTATTCTTTTTATAAAATACGACATTATATTCTGACCATTACTGTGGCGAATATATGAAAATTTGACGTGCAAACAGATTAAATAATCATTATTTAACAGCTATTTAATAAAATCAATATTGAAAATTAGATGTTCGGACACAAAAAACTCCGAAAGTCAGCCTGACTTTCGGAGTTTTTTTATCGATTGTTGAATCAGCGATTACAACATAATTTTCTGAGTCAATTTACCTACGCGGACAATGTACATGCCTTTCGACAGGTTGTTCAGTTCCACTGCACCGTTTTCAAGTACCGAAGATTGAACTTTGCTCCCAATAGCAGAGTAGATTTCAACAGTTGAGCCGTTAGCAACATTTTTAACTAATAAGTTATTGCCTGAAACAATGGCATTGAATTCATTTGCTGAAGGGTTTGATGTGCCGGTGGTAGTGAATAAAGCAGTGTAAGATGTTGCTACACGGATTCCATCTAATTTTAAGGTTGGAGCATTTGTCGCAGTACCTTGTCGTATGTTAATTTCACCTAACCCGGCAGATGTTGGAAGAGTTGTTCCAGTACTGTTAGAAATCCAATTGGCTGAAGCAGGTTCAGCAGACATATCAGGATTTACAATAAGCGACGAAGCACCAGATACCACATCAACTTTAACTACAAGTAGATTTGTTGTGTTATAGTCATAAGCTGCAGTTGTGTACGTTGGAGTCGGCGTTCCACCGGATCCATTTTGAATTCCAAAAACAACTTTTGTACCTGTACCATCTAACTTTCCGAAAACACGACTGAAATATGCAGAAGTTGATGCAGGTTCACCTAAATGTATAAAATAATCACCTGTAGCTTGGGCTGCAGATACATTTACTAATACAGAGAAGTATACATATCCGGATGTTTGTGCTGTAAATTGATGGGTTACATCCTGACCAGTAGTAGTTATCGATAATTCATTCCCAATTCCTGAGGAGGGGTAGCTTGTATAAGTTAATGCAGGTGTTCCGGGAGCCGTAACAGTAATAGGATTCGTTGTAGAAGTTCCTACAATAGCCCAAGTTCCTTGACCTATTAATCCACTTCCAGCCGCGTAATCAAAGTTTTCATTTACTAAAAGTTGTGCTTGTGCGAACACCACACAAACGATAAAAGATAATAAAAGGGTAATTTTTTTCATGCTCAATAATTTTTAATATGAATAAATAAGTTGTTTAATACCGACAAAGATAATGTATATATATTACAAAAACAATACATTTTATCTGAATTAACAAAAAAATGAGAGGAGAATTATGAAATAAACTTGTAATTTACCGGAGAGAGTAACTATGTTAAATATGTTTTTCCGGGGCAAATTATATCTGTTGAAAACTTGCATCTTAGATGCAGAAAAATACCCGAATAATTGATTAACTTTGCAGCTCTTTTAAAATTGTAATGAATGACAGAACTCGAAGTCCCCGAATATATATTTGAAACAAGTTGGGAAGTGTGTAATATGGTGGGCGGAATCTTTACTGTTTTGTCGACGCGCGCTGCAACACTCCAGCAAAAACATCGGGATAAGCTGGTTTTTATCGGGCCTGATGTAAATACTGAAAGTCATAATCCCCATTTCGAGGAAATTACCGATTTTTATTCCAGTTGGAAAGAGTATACTTTAAAAGAATATCATCTTAAAATTCGTGTAGGACGTTGGTTGGTACCGGGAAAACCCATAGCTGTTCTTGTTGATTTTATGCCCTTGATGAATCGGAAAAACGAAATTTACGGTCATGTCTGGAGCCAGGTAGGAGTGAATTCGATGCCTGCTTATGGCGATTATGATGAATCGTCGATGTTCGGTTATGCTACGGGGATGGTTATCGAAAGTTATTATCGTTTTTTCGGGTTAAATGCTTCGCAAAATGTAATTGCCCACTTCAATGAATGGATGACTACTTTCGGCGCTTTTTATATAAAAGAACATCTACCTGCTGTTGCCACAGTTTTCACAACTCATGCCACCTCTATCGGACGTTCCATAGCCGGGAATCACAAACCTTTGTATGATTATATGCAGGAATATGATGGCGACCAAATGGCTTACGAACTGAACATGGTGTCGAAACATTCGACCGAAAAAACGGCAGCACAACTTGTCGATTGTTTCACTACTGTTAGCAATATTACGGCGGTGGAATGTGAGCAATTGCTTGAACGGAAGCCGGATGTGGTAACTCCCAATGGCTTTGAAGATGATTTTGTACCCAAAGGAAAACTTTTCACTGCCCAAAGGAAAGAAGCCCGCAAAACATTGCGCCATGTGGCTGAAACATTGCTTGGATACAGTCTGGCGGACGATGCTTTGTTCGTCGGTACAGCCGGTAGATACGAGTATAAAAACAAGGGAATCGATACTTTTATTGAGTCGCTCAAGCATTTGTACGAGTTTAAAGAAATGACGCGTCAGGTGGTTGCTTTTATTATGGTGCCGGCATGGGTCAAATGTCCTCGTGCCGATTTGGCAAACAGTTTATTACATCCCGAATCGAAACTTTATTCGTACAATCGTGTTACGACACACGAGTTGCACGATTATTACAACGATAATATAATGAGCGCTTTGCATTGGTTTCATTTTCGCAACCAGGAAGATGAGCGTGTCAAAGTTATTTTTGTGCCTTCGTATCTGAATGGAACTGATGGTATTTTTAATAAAACCTATTACGAACTCCTGATAGGAATGGATGTAACGGTTTTTCCGTCGTATTACGAACCCTGGGGATACACGCCACTCGAAAGCGTTGCATTTTCGGTACCGACAATAACTACCAATCTTTCGGGTTTCGGACAATGGGTTTCGCCGGAGCCGCAAGGTATCGAAACCGGAGTCGGAATTATTCAACGTTCCGATTATAATGGGTATGAAGTTGCCGTTCGTATTGCCGAAATGATATATCAATATTCGCTTTATAACGAAAATGAAATAAAAACTATCCGTACAAATGCTTCGACAATTGCCGAGAAAGCTTTGTGGAAACATTTTATCCGGTTTTATGATCAGGCTTATCACATTGCTTTGATGAATAAAAC
>JAJFVH010000210.1 GCA_021371875.1 Bacteroidales bacterium | reverse complement strand
CGTGCGAGAGCAGGAGGTTTTAACGTGCATATACGGATCACATTATTTTCGAATAACCCGTTTTGAAGTTAGAGTACGGGCAGATATCTTTGCTCACAAATAAATACAAAATAATTCTGAAAAACAACGATTTTTACAAATTTATTTTATGGACATCCGTTTGCGGCTCCTTATGTATTAATTTGTATTTCAGCAGCATAGAACGCCAGAAATTTAACGCTATATGGACATGGCATTTTAAGGTTAATTTCGGCCTGAAAAATGACCTGTTTCTTCGAAGCAAAAAGTAAAAAACGAACCGGGATGCGACACGAAGCAACCAGTAATAATCGGGTAGGGAGGTAGATTGCTCTTTCTACCTACCCGATTTTATTAATTGTCGTTGCACTAATTCGAAATGAATTCTGTTTACCAACATGCTTAATTTTATTTTTATGTCAAAATCTTACCCTAAATATGTTTATGATTACACAATATAAAGGTTTAATTTTTATATATTTGTCACGGTTTAATCACGCACTCAAACTATATCATGAAAAAACACATTGGGAATTATTTTTTGTTATTAATATTTCTTCCTTTTATTCTATTTTCGCAAGAACATGTAGCCTTTCAGCATTTCTCGGTTGACGATGGACTGTCGCAAAATACAGTTAATGCTATTATTCAGGATAGTAAAGGGTTTATGTGGTTCGGAACCTGGGATGGATTGAATAAATTTGATGGTCATGTATTCACGATTTATAAATCGAAACCCGGTGACCATAGCAATATTGCGACAAACAGGATTGATTATATTCATGAAGATAAATTCGGATATATCTGGTTTCAGACTTACGATGGTAAAATTCACCGGTTCAACCACAAAACGGAGCAATTTTACAGCCTGCCGTATTCAACCAATCGATTTGCATACAGTGTTGAACGTGATAACCGCTTTATTGAATCTTCAACCGGCGAATTATGGATTGCTACGAATGATATAGGTGCTATACGGATTGTAACCAACCCCGAAACCGATGAAATTAAGCTGTTTGAATATTCAACTTTTTCGGAACAACAGATCGCTGATAATTTTGTTAATTTTGTACACGAAGATGAACAAAAAAACATCTGGTTGGGTACGAATAACGGTTTACATTGTATAAATCCGGCATCAAATCAGATTAAAACATATCAGCCTAATTCCAATGGACTTTCCAATGCATTCTATTCTTTTTATAATACCAGGAAAAATATCTGGTTTGGTGATGACAACGGTAATGTTTGGAACTTTTCTATTAAAAACAACCGGTTTGAGCATATCAAACTTTTTGAAAAAACGAAAGTTACCGACATTTCGGCCATTGATAATGATCATCTTGTATTCACAACCAATCGTTCGGGGTTTTATGTATTTTCATTGAAAGACAGGAAACTAACAAATTTCAATCAAAAAAATTCGCAGTTAATCAGGACGAATAATTTTATCTCGGTAAAAGTAGATTCCTATGGTTTGGCTTGGTTGGAAGCAGACCAATCGGGAGTTTTTCGTTACCGGTTGAAAGATAACTCGCTTAAAAACTTTCGTTTAAAAATAGATGCTGTAAACAGGATTTCAGTACTTCCAAATTTTATTATTATTGAGGATGTAAAAAAACGACTCTGGATAAATCCGCAAGGTGGTGGTTTTTCACGCTATAACCGTGCAACGGACGAGCTTGAGTATTTTTACAACGAGCCTGAAAGCCCGCAATGTCGTTTTTCTAATGTAATTCACTCGGTTTATCCCGATAGAAAAGGAAATTTGTGGATGTGCACTTATAATAAAGGTCTCGAAAAAATCAGTTTCTTTACTCCCCAATTCAGATTAGGCAAAGCCAATCCCGCTATCAATTCGCTTACTTCAAACGAAGTAAGGGCTTTTCAGCAATTATCGAATGACAACATCGTGATTGCGACAAAAGATGGAAGCATACGATTTTTTGATAAGAGCTTCAAAGACTTAGGCCTGTTATCTCAAAACGGATCGCTAAATTCAGGCGATAAACTTACCGATTTGGCATATTGTATCCACGAAGACAGTAAAAAGAACATCTGGATTGGAACTAAAGGAAGAGGAGTGCTTAAGTTAATCCCGAAAAATGATGATCCGTTAAAACCGGCTTATTCATTGCAACGTTTTATTAATAATCCACTCGATAATAACAGTTTATCTAACGATAATATTTATAGTATTATCGAAGATACATCCCATCGTATTTTGATAGGTACATTTGGAGGAGGCCTCAATATCGTCTCAGAATCGAACGGAAAAGTCAATTTTATAAATTATAAAAATAAGCTAACCAATTATCCTATCAACACTTGTTCGAAAGTAAGGCATTTATTGTACGACAAAAACAACACGCTTTGGGTAGCTACGGCCAACGGGATGCTGCAAATTGATAATTTCATGACTTCAAAAATGAAGGAATATTACATTGAAAAACTGCCCAATATAAGTAATAGTTTGAGTAATAACGATGTACATTACCTGCTTAAAGACAAAAGAAATCAACTCTGGATTGGTACATTTGGAGGCGGACTCAATAAATTAAAAACAAAAGCTACGGCTGATGCTCCCGCTACATTCGAAAATTATTCCATGAAAAATGGTATGTCAAACGATATTGTGCTGAGTATCCAGGAAGATAAAAACGGTAGTTTATGGCTGAGTTCCGAAAACAGCATTTCAAGATTTGATACTAAATCCGGTTTTTTCCAAAACTACGACATGTTCGATGGCATTGAAAATGCTCATTTCTCCGAGGCTGCAAGTTTATATACGAAATCGGGCGAAATGCTTTTCGGAAGCAATAAGGGTTATTATTATTTTGTTCCGACCAATATTAAACAAAGTACCGAAATTCCCCCGATTGAATTTACTAAATTTCAGTTGTTTAACAATGATGTTCAAATTGGGGCAAAAGGTTCTCCGCTGAAACAAAGCATTGGTTCGTCCGAAATATTGGAACTGACTCATAAACAGTCGGTTTTTAGTATCGAATATGTTGCGCTCGATTTTTCGAATCCTGAAAAAATTCAATACGCTTTTATGCTCGAAAACTTTGAAACGGATTGGAATTATGTGCAAAATCAACGGAAGGCCACTTATACAAACCTCCCTAAAGGCACTTACTATTTTAAAGTTCGTTCCACTAATAACGAAGGCGTATGGATTGATAACGAAAAAGTGATTAAAATCAAAATATTGCCTTCATTTTGGGAAACTCCTTTTGCCTACTTTCTTTATTTTATTTTATTTGCCTTATTGCTTTACATAGTGTATTATCTCACAAGCATGTACTCTAAACTTAAAAACGAAGTTGTGATTGAACAAAAAGTTACCGATATCAAATTGCGGTTTTTCACCAACATCTCTCATGAGCTTCGTACTCCGTTGACCTTGATTTTAGGTCCGATCGAAAATATCCTAAAGTATGAAAAAATAACGGAAAGCACAAAAGACCAGTTACATATAGTGCAAAGTAATGCCGGCAGGATGCTGCGTTTAATTAACCAGATACTCGATTTCCGCAAAATTCAAAATAAAAAAATGCGCTTGAAAATCCAACCGACACATTTCGATAAACTGATTCACGAAATATGTTCGAACTTTACAAAAGAGGCGATGGATAAAAATATTGATTTTAAGGTTAGGAACAATGCGGGTGATGTTATCCTCTGGCTCGACAGGGATAAAACGGATATTATCATTTATAACCTTCTTTCGAATGCTTTTAAATTCACGTCCGAAAATAAAAAAATTGAAGTATTGATTGAGCAGGCTTCGAATAACAGGGATATTCAAGTCAAAGTTATTGACCAGGGAGTAGGAATTCCACGCGAAAAGCGTCCGTTTCTTTTCGATAGGTTTACTTCTGCAAACGAAATACAAAGCCTTGGCAACCAACGTGGTTCAGGTATCGGTTTGAACCTGGTAAAAGAACTGGTGGATTTGCATAAAGGAGTGATTGATGTTGAAAGCGAACCCGGAAAAGGCACAACATTTACCGTAATATTTAGGAATGGAAAGGAACATTTTGGGAATGATGTCGATTTTGTGGTGGAAGATGAACTGGAAAACGAATACGAAAATAAACGGTTCTCAGGGGAAATGTCAATTAATGAAGTTGAGTCCTTTGTGTCGGTGAAAGAGGCTCCCCTTTTACTTGTTATAGAAGATAATGATGATATGCGCAAGTTTTTACAGAAGGTTTTATGTAAAACCTACCGGGTAGAAACGGCTGTTGATGGAGAATCGGGCTGGGAAAAAGCGAAAAGAATCATACCCGATCTGGTTGTTACCGATTTAATGATGCCTAATATGGACGGACTTCAATTGACTGATTTATTGAAACAAAACGAACACACGAGTCATATTCCGGTAATTTTGTTAACGGCTAAATCTGCCATCGAAAGTCGTTTACAGGCATTAAAATCGGGAGCCGACGATTATATAACCAAACCATTCAGCCCGGTATTACTCGAAGCGAGAATCGAAAACATACTCGAACAACGCAAGCGTTTGCAAGAACGCTATCGTAAACATTTGCTCGATCTTGAGCCGAATAAAGTGGAAATGGCTTCGCAGGATGAAATATTCCTCGCCAGGTTGTTGAATTTTATGGAAAAGAATATTGATAACAACGAGTTAACTGTAGAAGAAATGGTTTCGGAAATGGCTTATGGGCGTACCGTATTTTTTAATAAACTTAAAGGACTTACAGGTCTTGCCCCGATAGAGTTTATCAGGGAATTGCGCATTAAACGGGCCGCTCAGCTTTTAAAATCGGGCGAATATAATGTTTCGCAAATTACCTATATGGTTGGCATGAGCGACTCGCGTTATTTCAGTAAATGCTTTAAAAAAGTGTATGGAATGACTCCTTCGGAATATAAAAAGAATTTGGAAATATAGGAGTTCTTTCGGATTTTTATTCAAAATAACAAAGGCTGTACCTTCATCAGATTCAGCCTTTGTTACATTTTTAATAATTTTCCAAAGGTTTTTTAAGTAGGTGTATAAAATTAAATTCACAGAAACATGCTGTAAAAACTTAAAATTAATACGAAAACGAGCAAGATATTGCACAAATGAGCTATATTTGCGCAATATTTACTGTTTTAAAATCAGATTGAACGAAAACTAAACAGAATTGTTACTTTAAAACTGAATAACATTCGGGAAAAAATAATGAATAAAAATAAAGTATTTGAGCATCGCCTGAAAGCTTTACAGGAAATGGAAGACAATGCTGCACTCCGCCAGCATTTAAAAGGAAAACTCACGGCACGTGAACGTATTAATATTCTCTTTGATGAAGGAACTTTCTTTGAGCTTGATGCATTTGTAGCCCCATCACAAATGCCAATGAGCAGCAAACAATCCAATTTCGGCGATGGAGTTGTGGTTGGTCGCGGATTGGTTCAGGGACGAAGCGTATTTGCTTACGCACAGGATTTTACGGTATTAGGAGGGTCGCTTGGATATTCCCACGGGATGAAAATAGCGAAAGTGCAGGAAATGGCGTTAAAACTTGGTGCACCGATAGTCGGGTTAATGGATTCGGGTGGCGCTCGAATTCAGGAAGGCGTGAAAAGTTTATCGGCTTATGCCACTATTTTTCGCAATAATGTGAATTCATCAGGTATCATACCCCAAATATCGGCTATTTTGGGACCTGCAGCAGGAGGAGCGGTTTATTCACCCGCCCTGACCGATTTTATTTTTATGACCAATCAGACATCATATATGTTCGTTACCGGTCCCGACGTGGTTCGTGAAGTCTTGAACGAAGAAATTGACATGGAAGGCCTCGGAGGAGGAAATGTTCATGCTACCAAGAGTGGTGTGGCACATTTTGTTTCGGATGACGAGGAACACACCATAATGCTGATTCGCAAACTATTATCATATATTCCTTCAAATAATTATGAAACTCTTCCGGTTTCAAATCTGATAAGCGTTTATCGCACGCGTCAGGAATATCTTGATAATATTATTCCTGACGATCCCAATCGTCCTTACGATATGAAAGAAATCATCAATATTATTGTGGATAAGGATACTTTTTTCGAAGTACACGAAAAATTTGCGCAGAATATATTAGTCGGTTTTGCTCGCTTGAATGGCAAGAGTATCGGCATTGTGGCCAATCAACCAAAAGTTATGGCCGGAACGTTGGATATCAATGCCAGCGTGAAAGGAGCCCGTTTTGTTCGTTTCTGCGATGCATTCAACATTCCTTTGCTTATATTGGAAGATGTTCCGGGATTTTTGCCCGGCATTGAGCAGGAACACAATGGAATCATTCGAAACGGAGCCAAGTTGCTTTATGCATTCTGCGAAGCAACCGTTCCAAAAATCACCATCATTACCCGCAAGGCTTATGGCGGAGCATATATCGTGATGAGCAGTAAAAATACCGGTGGAGATTTTAATTTTGCCTGGCCTACCGCTCAGATTGCCGTGATGGGACCTGCCGGAGCTATTAAAATTGTAAATAAACATGAATTATCAAAAGCCGAAAACAAAGCCGAGTTAGAAAAACAATTGATTGAGAAATATAAAAATGATGTTGCTAATCCATACAAAGCGGAAGAATTTGGTTTAATTGATGAGGTAATTGTTCCTTCCAAAACCCGTCAGATTCTGATAACAGCCTTTGAAATCTTGTCGAACAAACAATATCATAAACCTGCAAGAAAACATGGGAGTATACCCTTGTAGTCAGTTTCTCGAGTTTATAAGGTCGGATAAGTAATTAGGGGCTGCTAAAAAACTAAAAAGAAGAAATAGGAACGCGGATTCAGCGGATTCAGCGAAATACCGATGATAATTTTTAAACTGATTTTTTCGATAAATCGAAATGGATAAGTACTCATAATCTTAAATATCCGCTGTTTTCGAAGAAAACATAATCAGAAATAAATCCGTAAATAATTTTAAAAATCCGCTGACGTCCGCTGAATCCGCGTTCCTGTTATTTTGTTTTTGATGCATAATTTTTTATGACTATTTTCAATTTTCTTTGCATCAAATGATTGAATTATGTAATGTGCTTTAATTAATTGTTGGTTTATCAGCAGATCCTAAATAGAAAATTATTCCGGTGTTTTATAAACCAATCGACCAATCGTCAAACAACACGTCAAACCAAATAAAAATGAAAAAACGACTTTTGATTGCTAATCGCAGCGAAATAGCTATCCGTATTACACGGGCAGCTCATAAATTGGACCTGTTGGCAGTAGTATTTCAAAGTGACAGAGAGCCTGATGCACTTTATCTTAAATATGCCGACGAAATTATTCCGGCTTCTGATGCGGGAAGTGAAAAAGCTATTTTCCTTGATCCTGAACGGATTGTCAATTTGGCTATTGAACACAATATTGATTTAATTCATCCGGGTTACGGTTTCTTATCCGAAAATCCCGATTTTGCGCAGCTTTGTGTTAACAATGGGATCAATTTTATTGGACCTTCACCACAGTTAATACGCGATATGGGATTGAAAACCGTTGCCAAAAGCATGGCTATTCAGGCAGGACTTCCTTTGGTTCCGGGAAGTGACGGGCCGGTTAAAGATGCCGAAACTGCAAAAGCATTTGCAGATGAAACAGGTTATCCCGTTATTCTGAAAGCTTCGGCCGGTGGTGGTGGACGCGGTATGCGAATTGTGGGAAAACCCGAAAATATAGAACGTAATTTTAAATCGGCATCGGATGAAGCGCTGGCGGCATTCGGCAATGGTGATATGTTTATTGAAAAATATCTCGAAAACCCGAAACATCTCGAATTTCAGATATTGGGCGATAAGCATGGGAATGTAATTCATTTGGGCGAGCGTGAATGTTCATTGCAACGTAAACATCAAAAAATAATAGAGGAATCCCCTTCGGCAAGTGTAACTCCTGAAATGAGAAAAGAAATGGGCGAGATGGCTGTTCGTTTTGCTAAATCGATTGGATATTATTCGGCTGGGACTATTGAATTTATAATGGATGAGGATGGTTCGTACTTCTTTATGGAAATGAACACCCGTATTCAGGTGGAACATCCTGTAACTGAAATGGTAACCGGAGTTGACTTGGTGGATTGGCAGATCAGGATCGCCTTAGGTGAAGAGCTCACACTGAAACAGGAGGATATACAAATTAATGGTTGGGCTATTGAATGCCGCGTAAACACTGAAGATCCTCAAAACCGTTTCAGTCCTCAAACAGGATTTATCGATAAAATACATTTTCCTCAACAAGATTATATACGCATTGAAACCGGGATTCAAAGCAGCTCGGTGGTAACTCCTTACTTCGATTCGATGATAGCCAAAATTATAGTACATGGTAACAACCGTACTGATGTAATTCAAAAAACACTGGCGGCTTTGTATGAGTTCAGTTTAACCGGTCTTAAAACAACAGTACCTTTTTGTCGTGCAGTTTTGCAACATCCCAATTTTGTGGATGCAAGTTATACAACACGTTGGATCGATCAGGTTTATACCCCTGAAATGCTCGAAAATGAAGAAGATGAAATGATAGGAGCCTTAGCGGCAACGATTCTGTACGCTTCTGAATACCTGCAACTCTCGTCGGATTTGCCAACATACAAAAACGACCGGCTCAATGTTTGGGTGTTGAATAAACGATTGAATTATTAAACGCTCATCCTACTGAAGATGAACAGGATATTCAGTTTGTTTATAATAACAAATGGTAAATCAATGTCGTTTAGTTAAGGATTAAGTTGTAATGAATAATGTAAATGGTTCGCCGTAGGCGATAAACAGCAATAGAAAAATGGTAAATCCGTTGTTGAATTTTTCCCCGTAGGGGATGAATTGTTTATCCCCTACGG
>JAJFVH010000204.1 GCA_021371875.1 Bacteroidales bacterium | reverse complement strand
GCTGGGTTATTTATTTTTTCATTGAGTTCCAAAACAACAACAGTCACCTGTTTGTTTTATAATTTGCCGGATTATTTGTAAATAAATGATGGCATCATGTATGGCATATTTTTCCCGAAATAATAAATTAAAAAATAATCGTAACCACTCAGCACCCTAATAAATTTGATAATAATCAGCCATTTAGTTGATTGTTATGTATTTAAACTCTTTGCCCCGACGGGGCTTATGCATAACCCCCAGTAAGCGAAGCGCAACCGGGGGATAATGAAACAATCCCCCTCCTTTTGATTTTCAGTTCGACTTTTTCGAACTGAAAATCAAAAGGTTATAAAAATAAAGGGTGCTGAGTAGTTACGAAACTTTATTGTTGAGTTCTAAGATGAAAATTATCAATTTAAAAAACGAGAAATTATGAAACATAAATTTATAGTTAGTGGAGGTGGAACAGGAGGACATATCTTTCCGGCCATCAGCATTGCCAATGCGCTGAAAAAGCGTTTCTCGGATGCAGATATTCTGTTTGTCGGGGCTATCGGCCGTATGGAAATGGAACGTGTACCTGCGGCAGGTTATCCTATCGAAGGCTTACCGGTCAGTGGTTTCGATCGTAAAAATTTACTTCGCAATGTAAAAGTGCTTCTGAATCTTTTTCGCAGCATGCGTGGAGCCCGTAAAATAATCAGGGATTTCCGTCCTGAAGTAGCGATTGGTGTCGGCGGTTACGCGAGCGCTCCCGTGCTTCGTGCAGCTTCGGCTTTCGGGGTACCCACCCTCATTCAGGAACAAAATTCGTATGCAGGTGTAACCAATAAATTGTTGGCAAAAAAAGCGGCAAAAATTTGTGTGGCTTACGACCGTATGGAAAAGTTTTTCCCAAAACAAAAAATAGTGAAAACGGGAAACCCTGTGCGTCAGGATTTATTTAAAACCCGGCCAAAAGCAAAAGAAGCCTATCAGTTTTTCGGCTTCGACCCGGCAAAAAAAACATTGCTTGTTGTAGGCGGAAGCCTTGGAGCGCGAACAATAAACCAAAGCGTAACAGCCTTTCTCGAAATGCTTGTAAAATCGGGCATTCAGGTAATTTGGCAGACAGGTAAATTTTATTTCGAGGATGCGCTAAAAGCAGCAGAACCTTTCAAATCGCCGGCATTGCTGGTAACCGACTTCGTTTCGCGGATGGATTACGCCTATTCTGTTGCCGATTTAGTGATTTCACGCGCAGGAGCAAGTTCAATTTCAGAACTTTGCCTTTTGTCGAAACCCGTAATTTTAGTGCCTTCGCCCAATGTTGCCGAAGATCATCAAACGCAGAATGCCCTGGCATTAGTACGTAATGCGGCGGCTGTTATGATTAAAGATTTTGAAGCCAAAGAGCTGTTAATACCCAAAGCAATAGAGCTGATAAAAAATGACATTGAATTGAATAATTTAAGCGAAAACATATTGAAACTGGCTGAAAAAGATTCGGCTGAAAGAATTGCAGATGAAGTGGTGAAGTTGATTAACCCGAAAAACCTGTAGTCATCTGAGGAACGAGACATTAAAAAAGTTTGTCTCGCCGGAAGCGGGATGAGAGTTTAGAAGTTTGAAAAATCTACATGTTTGAATAAATTTTAATATGAATAATTTTAATAAATATTATTTTCTGGGAATCGGGGGTATTGGTATGAGTGCCCTTGCCCGCTATTTCAATGTAAAGGGATTTCAGGTGGGCGGTTACGACCGGAGTGAAACGAAACTTACTTCCGATTTACAATTCGAAGGAATTAATGTGATTTACAACGAAAGCGTGAATCATGTTCCGGCCGATTTTATGAAGCCTGAAAGTACTTTGATTGTGTTAACTCCGGCGATTCCTGAGAATCATCCCCAGTTGCAATATTTTCGCGAACATAATTTCACCATACAGAAACGGGCACAAGTACTGGGCGACATTACCCGCCAGAGTAAAGGCATCTGCATCGCCGGAACACATGGCAAAACCACCACCTCGACCATCACAGCCCATTTGCTGTATCAGTCACAGGTAACCTGCAGTGCTTTTCTGGGAGGTATTGCC
The DNA here is from genome assembly GCA_021371875.1 of Bacteroidales bacterium. GTDB lineage: Bacteria > Bacteroidota > Bacteroidia > Bacteroidales > Paludibacteraceae > Paludibacter. The sequence continues at coordinate 5,310 of JAJFVH010000204.1, read as the reverse complement.
AATAATTACAACACCAATCTTCTTCTTTCAAAAGACAGCAATCTGATAGTAATTGAGGCGGATGAATATGACCGTTCTTTCCATTGGTTGTCGCCTTATATGGCAGTCATCACATCGGTCGATGCCGATCATTTGGATATTTATGAAACTCCCGAAGCATTTCGCCAGAGTTTCGAGCATTTTGCATCGCTCATATTGCCGGGAGGCGCCCTCATTATGCGAAAGGGCATCAATATACAGCCCAAATTACAAAAAGGGGTAAAACTTTATACCTACTCGATGGACGAAGGAGGTGATTTCAGCGCCGAAAACATCAAAATTGCAAAAGGTGAAATTCGATTTGATTTTGTAACTCCTACCGAAACAATTGCCGATGTGCGCCTGGGCGTTCCTGTTCGTATCAATATTGAAAACAGTGTGGCTGCCATGGCATTGGCATGGCTGAACGGAGTAACTGCCGAAGAGTTGAGAGTCGGGATTTCATCGTTTTCAGGAATCTACCGTCGCTTCAATGTGGTTTATAAATCGGATAAAGTGGTCTATATGGACGACTACGCCCATCATCCGAGCGAATTGAAAGCAAGTATTTCTTCCGTTCGCGATTTATATCCCGGGCGTAAAATTACGGGCATATTCCAACCGCACCTTTATACGCGGACACGCGATTTTGCAAACGATTTTGCCGAAGCACTTTCCTTGCTTGACGAGTTGATACTCCTCGATATTTATCCTGCACGGGAATTGCCGATTGAAGGAGTTAGTTCGGAGATTATTTTACGCGACGTTAAACTGGAAAACAAAACTTTGTGCTCAAAAGAAAATCTATTACCTTTGCTGAAAGAAAAACAGTTAGACGTTTTGGTTACTTTCGGAGCGGGCGATATAGATAAATTGGTTCCACTGATTAAGAATCAGCTGAAACAAGGTTGAAGCAGTGCAGATTATCATTTAGTTATTGGTTGAAAAGTTTTTTATAAATGAGAATGTCGAAAATCGGTTACATATTTATCATTCTGGGTATGACCATTGTGCTGGGTTATTTGGGCTTCTCGATTTGGAGCTTCTCGAACAAGGATAAGGACATTATTTGTGTTGATCTGGACATTTATCTCGTTGATAAAGAGGAAATAAAACTTATTTCAGAAACCGAGATTGCTAAAATTCTGGAAAGCCACGGTTTAAATCCAATTGGGAAAACATATAAACGCATCCGGACTGAATCCATTGAAAATGAGCTTTTAAAAAACCCGATGATAAAAAAAGTGGAGTGCTACAAAACACCTTCAGGGACATTGCGCCTCGAAATTCAGCAACGAAACCCCAAATTTATCGTTGCTGGAAATGAAAGCTATTACGTGGATTCAGATCGGAAATTTCTGCCAATATCACTGAATTATGCAGTTTACGTTCCTGTGGTTTCGGGCAGGGTGACCAAATCGATGGCAACAGGCGTAATTTACGATTTCGTAAGTTATCTCGAAGAAAATCCTTTCTGGAACGCCCAAATCGAACAAATTTATATCCGCGAAGATATGAACGTGGAATTGATTCCCCGGGTTGGCGATGCAGTAATTATGCTTGGCAAGCTAAATAACTTCTCGGTTAAACTTGATAATTTACACAAATTATATACTCAGGGTTTTAATGTTATGGGATGGAACAGATACGAGAAAATCGACTTACAATACGAGAGTCAGATTGTATGTACAAAAAAAGGAGAACATACGAAACCAAAAGTTGAAATTGTTCAAAATAATGATAGTAGCGTTGTGAAAAAACTATGATGACAAATAAATATGTTGCAATTGATTTAGGAAGCTCTATGATTTCGGCATTAGCCGCCGAAGTTCAGCCTGATGGCGCACTAAAAATCTTAGCCGTCGAATCAAAACCATCCGACGATATAAAACATGGTGTGGTTGAACAGGTTTCGGGTGCAGCTTTTAAAGTTAACGAATTAGTTAAGTTGTTGCAGAACAGTGCAAAGTTACATGATATTGATCAGGTTTCGGTAAGTATCGGAGCAAAAAGCATGAAAAATATTACGGTTTCAGTAAGCCGTTTTGTTGGTGCCTCAAAAGTTGTTACCGACCATCTGATATTGGACATGAACGATGAGTGCGAGAAAAAAATTCAGGGAGAAAACATTGCCGTCTACGATATTATTCCTCTTTATTACGAACTTGACGGACTTAGAACAGATGAACCTTTAGAACAAAAAGCAACACAAATTACTGGAAAATACACCGTTATTTACGGAAATAAAAACATAATGGTTGAGTTGGAACGTTGTTTCGAACGTACCGGAATAATCATCGAACATAGCCCGATTGCCATTGAAGCCTTGTCGGCTGCCGTGCTCGAAGAAAATGAGCGTGAAGTTGGCTGTGCTCTTATCAATTTCGGTGCCGCCACCACTACCCTGTCCATTTACAAAGAAGGCGCTTTGCAACAATTGCTCGTCGTTCCGCTCGGGGGTAAAAATATTACAAAGGACATTCAGGAGTTAGGAATCGGCGAACAGGATGCCGAAAGATTAAAAAGGGTAAAAGGTACGGCTATGGAAACTCTTGTCGAAGAGCCTATATACGTGCAGATTAAATCTTCTGAAACAGAAAAACCACCGGTAAGAATCTCAACCAGATTCCTGGCAACTATCATCGAAGCCCGGTTGGAGGAAATTTTACAACCTATCTTCAATGCTATCGATTCTTATCCTGATATTTTAGACGCAGGCATCATTATCACGGGCGGCGCATCAAAACTAAATAATCTGATTGACTTTATAACAGAAAAATCAGGTTTACACGCTCGATTCGGCAGTCATGCGGATTGGTTGGTCGATAAAACTCCTGATAGATATTTCGATCCTGTGCTTTCGCAACTTATCGGTACCATTGTGTTGGCACACGAATACCGGCAACAGCATCCGGTTGAAGAAATAAAAAAACCGAAGAAAGAAACCAAATTACCTAAAAAGGGTTTAAAAGACCGTTTGGCAAACGGATTTTTGAACTTTTTCGGAGATGAGAACAGCATGAGTTAAACACAAACCTTTATTAGTCGGGGGGAGGGCGTGCAACAATAAAAAGTTTGAGAAGTTTTGAAAATAATAAACAGAGAATAAATAAATTATATGGGATATTTAGATGATAGTTTGCCTTTAGAATTACCGTTGGTGGATACTTCTATCATTAAAGTAATTGGTGTTGGTGGCGGTGGCGGAAATGCCGTAAACCACATGTATCGTCAGGGAATTACTGATGTTTCGTTCGTTGTTTGTAATACCGACAATCAGGCGTTGATAAAATCGCCCGTCCCGACTAAAATTCAGTTGGGCGTTGATACCACGGCAGGATTGGGTGCGGGAGGCAATCCTATAGTTGCCCGTCAGGCAGCCGAGGAGTCTATTGAAAAAATACAGGCACTTTTGCAGGACAATACAAAAATGGTGTTTATCACTGCCGGAATGGGTGGAGGAACAGGTACCGGCGCTTCGCCGGTTGTTGCCAAAGCAGCCCACGATCTTGGTATTCTTACCGTAGGTATTGTTACCATCCCCTTTGCTTTCGAGGGTAACCTGAAAATAAAACAAGCGTTGGAAGGTGTTGCTGCTTTAAGCGAACACGTGGATGCCATTCTGGTGATAAATAACGAAAAACTGAAAGAAATTTATCCCGACCTTGAACTGTCGAATGCATTTGCCAAAGCCGATGACGTGTTGACCAATGCAGCCAAAGGAATTGCCGAAATCATTACCGTTCCGGGCTACATCAATACCGACTTTGCCGATGTGTACAGCATTATGAAAGATGGCAATGTAGCCATCATGAATACCGGTTTTGCTTCGGGCGAAAATCGCATCAGCAAAGCCATTGAAGACGCATTGAATTCTCCTTTGCTGAATACCAACGATGTAAGTGGCGCCAGCAAAGTGCTGTTGAGTTTGTATTGCTCCACTACCAACCAGATTAAGATGGAAGAGGTGCAGCAAATTCACGATTTTATGAATAAAGTGGGTGATAATGTACAGGTAATCTGGGGTGCAACATTCGACGACAGTTTAGGCGACAGTGTAAAAATAACCATCATTGCTACGGGTTACGATGTAAGCGACATTCCGGGAATGCCTTCAACTGTAGTCAGGGAAAACTATAAACCGGTACAGAACTCCGCTTCCGGTTCAGTAATTCAGAATGTTGTTTCGGTTATTCAGACATTAACTTCTGATAAACCGGAAAAAGAAGGGGAAAAAGTAGATGAAATTCAAAAAGCAATGGATCAGTATTACGGCAAAAAAACTCCGGAATCTGAGCCCGAAGCGGTTTCAGAACCTGAATTACCCATTTTCACTCTCGACGATCTGGAAGATGAAACCACGCTGAAAAATGTGGAGAATATTCCGGCATGGAAAAGAAGATTGATGAAATAGGTAGCTGCTAAAGTCCCCGAAAGGGACTTTAGAGAAGGATAAGTATAATTTATAATTAAAATAACAGGCTCTCTTTTACTATTTTATGAGACGGATAGCCATAAATTATTGTCATGAACGAATTATTTGATAAAGTAAGCGGCGATATAAAAACTGCTATGTTAGCCCGCGATAAAGTGGCACTGGAAGCCTTACGCGGCATAAAAAAAGAATTCCTCGAAGCCAAGACGGCCAAAGGCAGCGACGGTACTCTACATGATGATGTTGCCGTGAAGATTTTGCAGAAAATGATTAAACAACGCAAGGAATCGGCTCAGATATACAGCGAACAAAATCGTCCCGAGTTAGCCGAGAGCGAATTGGCCGAAGCAGCTGTAATTGAAAAATACTTGCCTGCACAAATGACCGATGCCGAACTCGAAGCTGCCGTAGCCGCCATTATCGCACAGGTTGGAGCTTTCGGTCCGCAGGACATGGGTAAAGTTATGGGAGTAGCCAGCAAGCAACTGGCAGGCAAAACCGAAGGCCGTTTGATTTCGGAGAAAGTAAAAGCATTATTGGCAAAGTAATTCTTATCATTCCGTATTCTCTGAAGTCCAGTTTTATGCCATAGCAAACAAAAAAACCTCTTCAATCAATTGATTAAAGAGGTTTTTTACGTGATCCAGGAGGGGTCATATATTTCCATTCTATTTCTTTTCTTTCCAATAAGTTACTACATATGGGATAAAAAGAAGGTAAGCATCCCAAATTAGCCGTATTTTTTGAGGAGGATCAAATTTTGATCTTTGTCGAAAAAAAGTTATGTTTAGTTTAAATGAAGGGAATCGGTTTGTAGTATGCCTGCAAGGAGTAGATTTACGCAAAGGTTTGGATGG
>JAJFVH010000193.1 GCA_021371875.1 Bacteroidales bacterium | reverse complement strand
AACAGATGAAACACCCATGACCGAATAAAAATTTAGGACACACAAGGAGATGATTATAAAATAACAAAACTCAAAGTACCTGTATTATTCCCCCTTTAGGGGGTTAGGGGGCAGATATATAAATTATAAACACATGAAAATCATTACCGAAGAGGCCATTACCGAAGCTGCGGCATGTCTCCGCGATGGAGGTTTGGTAGCTTTCCCTACGGAAACGGTTTACGGCTTAGGCGCCAATGCGCTTAATCCGTTGGCTGTTGCTAAAATATTTGAAGCCAAACAACGCCCTACTTTCGATCCGTTGATTGTGCACATTTCCGACATCGACCAACTTAACCTGCTATTTGCAGCGCCGATCGAGCCTTTGGTTTTTGAACTTGCCAACCATTTTATGCCCGGTCCGCTTACCATTGTTTACAAAAAATCAGCCATTGTTCCCGGATTAATCAGTTCGGGCCTGGATACTGTGGCTGTGCGAATGCCTGCTCATCCGTTGGCCCGCAAATTAATCCAACTTGCCGGGGTACCTGTTGCAGCGCCAAGCGCCAACCGCTTCGGACAATTAAGCCCCACAAGTTATAAGCATGTGGCAAAACAGAAAATGAAAATCGATTATCTGTTAGCCGGCGATGATATCGACCATCTGGTCGGGATAGAATCGACTGTAGTGATGGTGGAGAATAACCGTTGCACCATTTTACGTCCGGGAATCATTACTGCAGAAGATATTTCGAAAGTATTGCCCGGTATTCTTGTGGAAGTAGCACAACATAATGATAAAATCAGTTCGCCGGGATTGCTCAACAGCCATTATTCCCCATTGAAACCCTTATTCTTCCTCAATAAAACGCAGTCTGAACTTCCTGCGGACTCGGGAGTTATTTTACATAAAAAACGGGATGAAAAATTCAATGTCAGTAAGGTAATTTATACATCGGAACGAGGTAATTTAATTGAAATTGCTGCAAATCTCTTTACCAGCCTGCACGAAATGGAAGATGACCCGAATGTAAAACAAATTTACATCGAGCGGGTTATCGAAAAAGGAATCGGTATTTCCATTATGGACAGGCTGAAAAAAGCGACTTATCAATACCGGAAGCAATAACGAAAAATCATGGTTTCAACCTCTTGTAAATACCAGCTTGTTTTCGGTTGACATTTGCGGACTAAACCAGTAATTCTCCGAATTAAAACCTTTCAGGTCTTCCACGTTTTCAATCCGGTTTTCGATAACGTAACGTGCCATTAGACCCCGTGCCCTTTTGGTGTAGATAACTATTTGCACATATTTATCATTTTTAAATTCATAAAACTCCACATCGATAACATTTACATTTTTACTTTTTAAATCCAGTGTTTTAAAATATTCTCCCGACGCCAGATTCAGGATGATTCCGGGCTTACCCGAATCTTTCAATACATTGAGGACTGAATTGGTCACATTTTCTCTCCAGTAAGCGTATAAGTCGTTTCCAAAAGGATTTTGTAGTTTTGAACTTACTTCGAGCCGGTAAGGCTGAATCAGGTCGAGCGGACGCAAAACGCCATATAGTCCGGATAAAATACGTAAATGAGATTGGGCATAATCAAAATCCTTGTCCGAAAGATTTTTTGCGTTCAGTCCCCTGAAAACCTCGCCATCAAAAGCCAGTACCGCTTGTTTTGAATTTTCGGGGGTAAACGGTTGGTGCCAGTTGAAGTAACGGTCGAAATTCAGATTGGTAAGATGTACGTTTGTGCTTAGCAGGTTGCTTAATTCATAGGGAGTTAACCTGCGAATTAACTCCACAATTCGTTCTGCTTCAGACATGAATTCCGGTTGAGAATGTTTCGGGGTCGAAGTTGGAGTTTTAAAATTCTGAATTTTTGCAGGTGAAAGTATAATTATCATTTCAGAAATTTATTTGTTGATTCAAAGCTACAAAATTTAGTTGAATATATTCAAAACAGCGCAAAAAAACGGACTTACCCTGAAGTAATTCCGCTTTCTGAAATTGATGAACTGTTTTTATTTTTTCCATTTACCTCCACCTAAATAAAAGCCTAAGTTTACATTCAAATAACTGTTTGGTGTTTTTCCAAGGTTTGTGTTTAAAATATCTACCATTGAGGTTTTTGGGATAAAATGATATCCGATAGAGCATCTGAATTTAGTTATTTCAAACCCTGTTTTCAGCAAACAGCCGGGAACCAAACTACGCCCCAAGCCACCGTTTATGTGGAATTTTTCACCATTTTGTAATTCCATATAAACATTTGTAATGTTATAAGTTCCGATGCCTGCGCCAACAAAAGGAGCAAAATTAGTTCGTCCATTATTGAAATAATAATCGGATATAATAAGAACAGAGGAGTTGACCGAAGCCGTAAGTTTATAGCTTTGTCTGTCGGAAGCAAATGCAATGTCTTTTCCCATAGCTGCCCGACCCACGTTTATTCCTACATTAAAATTATCAGTGATATTGTATCTGAAATCCAAATCGGCGGTTAAACCTCCTCCCGATTTTGGTAAAACAACCCCGATATTAGCACCACCCCTTATGTTGCCTTTTTCCTGAGCATTTAACCCAATTATTGTTAATACGAATATAAATGATAATAATTTGCGCATTCCGAAATAGTATTGGGTCGTTTTTTAAGTTTTGTATATAAAAATAACTGTAAAAATTACCAGAAAGTATATTTGGTAAAAATAATTTCTATTTTTTACTAAAAAAACAGTCCTGAAAAACAATAATGGGCTTTTCAGAACTATACTTTTTATCAGACTATTTTTTATTTTTTCTCTCGGCAAGTTTTTCCTTTACCAATTCAGGCAGTTCCACGGGCCGTCGGGCAACCGGAACACCGACAGCTTCGAATGCCGCTATTTTTTCGGCAGCTGTCCCGCTTCCGCTTGATATGATGGCGCCGGCATGTCCCATGCGTTTACCCGGAGGCGCTGTTTGTCCTGCAATAAAGGCTACCACAGGTTTTGTGATATGTTCCTTGATGTATTGAGCTGCCCGTTCTTCTGCATCTCCGCCGATTTCACCAATCAACACAATAGCCTCTGTTTCAGGGTCATCTTCGAACATTTGCAAAAGTTCCTGATAGTAGAGTCCTGCTACAGGATCGCCGCCAATACCAACACAGGTACTTTGTCCCAAACCATTGTTGGT
>JAJFVH010000191.1 GCA_021371875.1 Bacteroidales bacterium | reverse complement strand
TCCGAAAAAATGTGTATTTTTGTTCATTGTAGTCTTATATTCTGGTAAATACAAAACTACAAAAAAAGTGCATGGTATGGAAATCTGTTTTTGTCCGTGCACTTTTACTTTATCATTTTTTTTATCGGACAATAGTAATTTTTAATAGAAATATTGAACAAAACTCTTGCATATATCTGAAATCCATTGTATCTTTGCAACGTGATTTTTTCATAGTATTAGATTTAAGGTTAACAAAAAGATTGGTAGTCGGCCGTGATGGTTAACTACCTTTCGTATTTTATAGAGGTTTTGTATTTTAAAACTGAAATTAAGATGTTAGAACCAAGAACTAAGCATCACACAGGAAAAGCATTACATGTAGAGTATAAAATATATGCAACGGGGTCGATCAATTAAGATCGGCCCCGCTTGTTTTTATTCTATTTGCTTATCTTGATTCTTTATCAGCCATTTGTGGCGGAAATACGAATCCAATCCCACCAATATCAGTATAAGTGAGGCTATATAAAAACTGAATGCAAACAATGATATGGATGATGATGTGAATTGAATTGCCGGCATTTTAAAACTGAAAGACAGATAATCCTTTAACAGAAAAACGGCAGTAACAATCAAACCCAACGATACAGTTGAAATCAGGCAGAAATTTAAAATATAGGCTCGTTTTCTTTTTTGTTCGGACAGTTTGAATACCTTGTTCATTGTCTGTGTCTGAAAATCAACTGAAATCTGTGGTGTTTGGGTCGATTTCAATGCTTTTATGATTGCCTTGTCTTTTTCCATAACTTTTTTAGTTAGTCATTAATACAAATAATTTTTTCCTTGCCCTGAAAAGTCTAACTCTCACATTTTCGATGGTCAGGTCGAAAATCACGGCTAATTCGTTCACCGATTTTGCTTCGAGATAAAAGAGTGTTATCAGCGCTTTTTCCTCAGCGTTCAATTGCGCGATGGCTTTTTCCAACTCCTGCAACTTTTTTTCGTTTTCGTCTTCTTCGAAGAAACCGGTCAATGCATCGTCGGAAACGGTATCGAGCATACTTTCTTCGATGGCCGGTAAAATCATCTTTTTCTTGCGAGTGAACGAAATAGCTGTATTATAAGCGATTCTGAACAACCAGGTAGAGAAAGTACAGTCAGCTTTGAAGGTGTCGAGTTTTTTGAACGCTTTCAGAAAAGTATCCTGCGTAAGCTCTTCGGCATCTTCGCGCGACTGAATAATACGGACAATCATAGAAAAAACAGAGTTGCTGTAACGCTGAAGGAAATACGAAAACAAATTTGTTTCTCCTTCTAAAATCCGCTTTATATATATTAGCTCGTCCTTATTCTCCATATATGAGTTTAGACGCTACTGATAAAGAATGGTTACACTCAGCTGCGAAAATAATAAAAAATTGCAAATTGTGTAACCTATTTCAGAAAATGACGTCAAACAATACAAAGAACGAAATTATTTACTTTAAAAACAAAAAAATTATGTTAGATTTTATTAGCATTCCTTTGATAGTAGGTATAGTTACCTTGGGCATTTATAAATTATTCGAATTGTTTGCCCGAAAAAAAGAAAGATTAATCTTAATTGAGAAGATTGGTGAAAAATTTGATCCTTCATTTCTCGAAAGCAAGCTCTCGCCTCCAATTAGTTTTGGTAAAAATGGCGTATTTAGCACGCTGAAATTGGCCAGTTTGTTGTTGGGCGTGGGTTTAGGTTTGCTCGTTGGGTTTTTATTTTGTTATTCAATGTTGCCGGGCTACGGTTTTGGTGATTTTTCACATAATATCTACGAAATTGCCGGTATTGTTTACGGAGCATCAGTGCTTTTATTCGGAGGATTAGGACTCCTTATAGCTTTTGTTATTGAGCTCAAATATTTGAAAAACAACAAAGGCGAATGAAAAACACCTTGACAAAAAAAGAAACAGCCCGAAAGTTCATTTGTGCTTTCGGGCTGTTTTCTTTGAACGCAAGTAAAATTTAAGCAACTTATTTTATCTGAATTTTCACATTGCTTTTTACCTGACCGGCTGAGGCTGCATTTGAAAGTACAAATTCTCCTTTTTCCAACTTCCAATCCTGAAGTTTCTCATCGAAGTAAGCCATGTCTTTCGCTTTAATTTCGAGTTCTACGGTCTTGGTTTCGTCGGCTTTGAGATATACTTTACTGAATGCTTTCAACTCTTTTACTGGACGAACGACTGATGCTTTGGGTTGCGAAGCATATACTTGCACCGCTTCAGCACCATCCACTTTACCTGTATTTTTCAGGGTAAACGAAACATGAATGGTTTCATCGGGAGTGTAGTTTTTTTTATCGGTAGCAATTTTACCGTATTCAAAAGTTGTATAGGACAATCCGAAGCCAAAAGGAAATTGCGGTGCTATCTTCTTTGTGTCGTACCAGCGATATCCCACCAGAATGTCTTCTTTGTAATACTCGTTGATACTATCACCAGGATAAGCTTCTCTTCCAAACGAATTGGCTCCGTTATCTTCTAACTTTTTAGGAAAACTAAAAGGCAATTTCCCCGAAGGATTAACCACGCCCGAAAGCACGTTGGTCAAAGCATTTCCAGCTTCGGAACCTAAATACCAGCTTTGCACGATGGCAGGAACATCATTCACCCACGGCATAGCCACCGCATTTCCGCTTGCCAGCACAACCACCACATTTTTATTGACTTTCAGAATTTCCTGTATCAATTTATCCTGGTTGAAAGGCAAATTGTATGACAAACGGTCGCCGCCTTCGCAATCCTGATGATGATTTTTATTCAATCCGCCGATAAAGAATACGATTTCCGCATTTTTAGAGGTTTCGATGGCAGCATTGAACAAATCATCTTGGTTCTCAGCAGATGGAATTTCAACACCATAAGCCGATGGACCCGAAGAATATCCTTTGCTGTAAACAATTTTACCTGCACCATACATTTTTTGTAATCCTTCGAGCGGTGAAATTTCGTATTTCACTTTCAACTCGGAAGAGCCACCGCCTTTGGTGAGACTTCGGGTGGCATTTTCGCCAATAACGGCAATCCGGTTGTATTCTCCGGGAACAATGGGCAGGATTTGCTTGTCATTTTTCAACAATACAATGCCTTCTTCCGCCACACGGCGGGCTGTTTCGCTGTGTTCATCACAAACAAACCGACCAAAAGGACGATTTACAGCCATATTGGTGCGAAAAATCAATCGTAATATGCGACGCGCTTTATCATCAAGAACAGAAACAGGGATTTCTCCATTTTTCAATAATGCGAGAAACGGTTTGGCCAAATAATAATCATCGTAAGTAAACTTCGACTCCGAGGTCAGACCGTTCGTGTAACTTCCCATTTCAATATCCAAACCATTCAATGCAGCTTGTTTGGTATCGTGCGCACCACCCCAGTCGGTTACTACCACGCCATCAAAGTTCCAGTCGGTTTTTAGAATTTTATTCAGCAACAAATCGTTATGACAGCAATGTTGTCCGCGAAGTTGATTATACGAACCCATAACCGACCACACTTTACCTTCCTCCACTGCCGCTTTGAAAGCCGGCAAGTAAATTTCATGCAAAGCACGATCGCTTACATTTACATTGATATGTCCTCGCCATTCTTCCTGGTTATTCAACGCAAAATGTTTCACGCAGGCCGATACTCCGTTTTGCTGAACACCCTGTATATAAGGAACTACCATTTGTGAAGCCAGGTACGGATCTTCGCCCAAATATTCAAAGTTACGGCCGTTCATCGGAGTACGGTAAATATTCACACCCGGTCCGAGCAGTATATCTTTTTTACGATAGCGGGCTTCTTCACCAATAGCCCCACCATAAGCGTGTGAAAGTTTCGGATTAAAAGTAGCGGCAAGACAAGTCAGGGCAGGATAAGCCATACACGAGTCATTCGTCCAGCCAACAGCTCCCCACGAATCCCAGTCAATTTCTTCGCGAACCCCATGCGGCCCGTCACTCATCCATATTTCGGGAATTCCCAACCGGGGCACTCCGTGCGAACTGAACTTGGACTGTGCATGGCATAGCGCCACCTTTTCATCGAGCGTCATGCGTGAAAGGGCATCTTCAACGCGTTGTTCCATTGTCTTGGTATTGTCTAAATAAACCGGTTTCATGTCTTGTGCCTGAACCCCCATCCAGATGCTTAAAAGCAAATAAAGCAGAGTCGTTTGTAATTTCTTCATCAGAAAGTTTTTTAGAAAGATAAAAAATAAAATTTATGTATTTGAAAAATTAGAATTCACCGGATTATTGAAGTGAAAGTAAATTCGTTTTTGCGTCGGGAACAAATTGAAGGATATTTGCAATTTTCGGACAAGAATCCAATTCATTACAATCTCTACAGGTATCAAATCCTTTATCTTTCACACAGTTCCGGATTTCGCATTGTGTGCAATGTGCAAAATGAACACCGGTTTCGCGACAACCTACACAATTTATCATTTCAGTAGTAATAGCAGCATTGAATTGGACAGACCAACTTTCGGCTGTTTTAGCACGCAAATCCATATCATTGGCTATCGTTGCGATTCTTGCATCGCATGTGGCGCAGTCTAAGCCACAGCATGAAATTAATTTTTCCATCTTTTTGTTTTTTTAGAGTATGAATGTATTCAGTATCAGTGTAAAGTTTTCCGGTAAATGTATAAATTAAGATATTATTATTCAATAATTCATTCAATATTGAATATCACTTTTTCTTTTTCTTTAAGATTAAAAAATATTTTGTCCTCTGAGACTACAAAGTTACGCAATTTCATTTGTTTTAACTTGTTTTTATCCCATTTGTCAGGAACTTTTAGGCAAAAACGATTTGCTGCCGTAGCTTTCAAGGTCAGTTTTTTCAATTCGCCATTTTCCCACCTTGCAGAAACTTCACCTCCGCCACGCACTTTCAGTCCATCAAAACGACCGCTTTTCCAGTCATCCGGCAAAGCAGGTAACAGCTCAATGTATCCGGCATGACTTTGTATCAGCATCTCGGCAATTCCCGAGGTTCCTCCAAAATCCCCATCGATTTGCATAGGCGGATGGGCGCTGAACAGGTTCGGGTAGGTTCCACGACCGGTTCCTGCGGGTTTTAACAGATCATGGATAAGTTTGTAAGCCCGGTTTCCGTCTTTCAGGCGCGCCCAAAAGTTTATTTTCCATGCCATCGACCAACCAGTCGATTCATCTCCCCGCCGCTCCAACGTTGTTTTGGCTGCCTGCATCAGTCCAGGTGTTTTATCATAAGTCAGTTCATTCCCTGGAAATAATCCGTACAACTGGGATACATGGCGATGATGGACATCCGCTTCCTCATAATCTTCCATCCATTCCATGATTTGTCCGTATTTACCGATACTTGTCGGCGCCAGTTTGTCGCACTTTGCTTTTAATTCCTGAATTAAATCATTATCTTTCCCCAATAATGTTGCTGCAGCCATTGTATTGGTGAATAATTCCCTGACAATTTGATTGTCCATGGTCGATCCGGCACAGACGCTTACACTATTACCATTTAGCATATATGAATTCTCAGGCGAAGTGGTAGGCGCTGTTACTAGATAGCCGTTACGCGGATCTTCCACCAGCATGCCTGAGAAAAACTGCGCTGCACCTTTCATCAGCGGATAAACCGATGCCAGGTATTTTTCATCCATCGAAAACTGATAATGTTCCCACAAATGCTGGCAAAGCCAGGCGCCTGCGGTATTGGTGGCGCCCCAGGATGGATTTTCGGAAGGAGAGGTGAAACCCCATACGTTTCCTAAAATATGCGTTACCCATCCCCGACTGTTGTAGTACACTTTTGCGGTGTTTTCGCCAGGCGTCACCAAACTTTTCACATAATCCACCAATGGCAGCTGTAATTCGGATAGGTTCCCTACTTCTGCAGGCCAAAGATTCATTTGCAGGTTGATATTCAAATGGTAATCGCCATTCCAGGACGTATTGATTTGCGGCGCCCAAAGTCCCTGCAAATTGGGTGGCAACGAACCTTCACGCGTCGATGAAATTAACAGGTACCGTCCGTTTTGAAAATACAAAGCAGCCAGATCGGCATCGGTGGAATCGGATACAAATGCTTCGAGACGTTTATCGATGGGTAATGTTGAATTAGCATTTTGAGGCAACGAAAGATTTACTCGATTGAACATTTTTCCGAATTCCGCTACGTGTTCCTTTTTAATTTTCTGATAATGCTGAGTTTCGGCTTTATTGAGCAATGCAAGAGCAAAACTCTTCGGATCCGGCTGGAAATAATTTGTGGCCAAACTAATCAGTATTTCCGCTTCGTTGGTTTTTTCAACCACCATCGTATTATTCTTATATTCAATGTGACCGCCTTTCAATTTCACTTTAACAGCGCCATAATACTTCATGCCGTTATCAGAAACGCCATCGCCGGAAAGTTGTCCGTGAATCACAAGCATGTCACCATCCCGTTCTACTTTATACTTTTCGTCGCGTTGCAACGAGAGCATGAAACTGATAGCTTTTTTCTTATCGGCCGAAAGTTTTATCATCCCCACATCGTTTGTAAACGAAGTAAAATACTCCCTGCGATAATGGACAGAACCTTTTTGGAATGTGGTGGTTGCCACCGCTTCACTAAGATTTAATTCGCGATGGTAATTGCTGACTTGCGCGGTGGAATCGGGATATTGGAAATCGAGGAACAAATTTCCAAAGACCTGATAGGCGCCATACGATCCTCCCGCTGAACCTTTACCATTGCAGGTAAAAGTTTTGTACATCAAAGCCTGCGCTTCGTCATTCTTTCCGTCAAACAGCAACCGGCGAATCTCCCCCAAATATTGGTGCGCATCGGGATTATCAGCATCTTGTTTTTGGCCGGACCACAGCGAAATTTCATTCAGCACCACACGTTCCCACTCTACTCCGCCCCACGGCATCATGCCAATACGGCCATTGCCAAGTGGAACTGATTCTTCCCAAATGGCAGCCGGAGTTTCAAAATAATATTTCCAGTCAGCGGCCTGAATTGTGGCAAATGCAACCATTGCCAATACTGCACAAACACATTTTCTTATACCAATCATTATTATTTTATCTGATATTTTACACCTGCAATTTCTCCTTTTTGAACCAGATACGTATTTCCTGATTTCTTCAATTCCACTTCTACTAATTTATTATCCGAAGGTAAACAAATCAATCCCGTTGCAATTGATGGATTTCCATATATCCTTAACTCAATATTAGACCAATCGATTTTATTGGTGGATTGGGCTAATCTGGTATGTGGAATCACGGCGCCTTCACGCACCAGAATGACACATGGAATTTCTCCAGCTTCAATATTGTTCCAACCCGCACGATAGGTTTTTCCTGTTTGATAATCTATCCAGTTTTGCTTGCCCGGCAAATACACCTGGCGTCCTTTGGTATTTTCCATCAAGGGTGCCACATAGATGTCCGAACCAAACAAATAAGCATCATCTACCGTCCATGCTCCCGGATCGTCAGGGAATTCCACAAACAGGGCGCGAACCATTGGCAACCCTTTTTCGGTACATTCTTTAGCCTGAGCGTATACGTAAGGCATCAGTTTATATTTCATCTCGGCTGCCTCGCGGAAAGCTTTCACGAAACCCGGGTTGTACAACCACGGTTCTTTGGGTGGTGCTCCATGTGCCCGGCTATGTGATGTCAGGAATCCGAAAGGTAACCAGCGACGGTACAATGCTTCGGGCGAAGACTGAACGAATCCACCAATATCGTGGCTCCAGAATGAGAATCCGCTCAACCCGAACGACAACCCACCGCGCAATTCCGATTCCATGGCCAAATCTTTATTGGCGGCATCGCCACCCCAGTGGAGCGGATAACGCTGGCTACCGGCCCAGGCACTGCGTGCCCAGATGATATTCTCGTTGTTAGTTGCTTTGGTAACTTCGGCTACAGCTTTATTGTAGCGCAGCGGGTAGAGATTATGTTCGTACCAACCCCCACGACCGGAAGCATAGATGCCTTCAAGTGGTGCAGCCTCGCCAAAATCGACCTTGATGGCTCCAACGCCCATTTTTAGAAGTCCTGCCAACTTATCCTGATACCATTTTACTGTGTTTGGATTTGAAAAGTCGAGCACAGCATCTTCGTAAGGCATTTCGCCCTTCGAATTTTTTATATTCAGGTTATTGTCTATAATTTCAGAGAAATATTTATTCTTCGGAGTAAAATAAGTCAGTTGCCACAACGAAATATGGAAACCATCCTTTTTCAGATCATTTATCATCTTTTGCGGATCGGAGAAACGTGAAGGCGAAAACTTATAATCGCATTGCCAGTCGGTTTCGAACCAACCCGTATCAAAGTGTATCACATCAGCCGGAATTTTATTTTCGCGTAATTTAGCCGCCACTTCATAACCTTCTTTTTCCGAGAAATAAGTGATGCGGCTCATCCAGGTTCCAAACGACCACAGTGGTGGCATTGCAGCTTTTCCCGTAATATCGGTATACTCATTCAAAACAGCTTTTGGATTGCCGATAAAAACAAACAAATCCAATGCTTCATCCCCCATAAATAACTTATTGGCACCCACGTATGTATTTCCAAAGTCGCAGGTAACCGGTGCGGATGTGTGCATAAACATTCCGTACCCGCGACTGCTCATAAAAAATGGGATGGGCTTGTACATTTTATCGGTTTCCGGTCCTTGCGGATCCGTAACAAAAAGGTTGACTTTCTGACCGCGTTTATCCAGACGTGTAAACGACTCACCGCAACCGAATATTTTTTCATTAGGCGACAACGAAAATACCGGATTGATTTCACGACTGTTATCAACACCTTTTTTAATAAAGTTGAATGGAAGAATTTTTACCTGAGATGAATCATTATCCGCCCAACGCCAGGTATCGGTTAATCGTTTGCCACTGGCATCCATCAACACGATGCGAAAAGGATTTTCCTCAATCAACAATTTTCCGAAAGCACTGGTATAAGTGTAACCTGTATTGGTTTTAGCATATTTCCAAGAAGTATCTTTCCCTGGTTCTTTTACCAACATGGGCGAATCGAAAGGTTTTGGTTCAACAGGCGTAGTCAGCATTCTGATCCGTAAAGTTCTTGGGGTAATAAAATCAACCTCAAAACTTAATTCGGGATTCTGCTGATAAGCTTCACCAGGAAAATCGAGCATGGTGAGATCCTGCGGCAAAATGGTATTTACGTCAAAAGCCTGGCGGGTATAAAGAGAAGAACGTTTCCAACTGATTTTTCCTTTTCCGGTAGCCGGGTCGAACGAGGCTAATTTATCGGCAAAGAAAAAGGTATTGTGAAAATCACTGAAATCGGTACTCACATCGACTGGATCGCCAAGAATACGATCAGTTTGTGCCGAAAGCGGCTGCAGCCAACAACAGGCCGACAGCAATAATACGAGAAAGATATGTTTTTTCATTTTGTACGAAATAAAGCCCCCTAACCCCTCTCGCCTCTCGCCTGAAGTCGAGACAGGTAAAGTCGAGACACAGCAAAAGGAAATAGAGAGTTTGGTTATGAAAATATTAGTATCAATTATAAATCAAATTATTCTTTATTCCCCTTTAGGGGCTAGGGGTAATATCTTTGTCAGTTTTGTATCTGCCGACGAACTACCAACCATCAGCTTTACTTTCCCTTTTTCGATCACAAAAGCATGTTTTTCAACATTCCAATAAGCCAAATCCTTCGCTTTCAACGGTATTTCCACTGTTTTTGATTCCCCGACAGGAATAAACACCCGTTTGAATCCTTTCAGTTGTTTCATCGGGCGTTCCACTTTTGAATCGGGATAGGAAACATAAAGTTGTACGACTTCATCTCCATCGCGTTTACCTGTGTTTTTTACTTTCACCGAAACAACCAATGAATCCGTCAGGACTTTTTCCGATGTTTTCATATCCGAGTAAGTAAAAGTAGTATAACTCAATCCGTATCCGAAGGGATAAAGGGGTTTTCTTTTGAAATATTGATAGGTGCGCCCATGACGGATATCATAATCCATCATCGGGGGCAGGTCAGTAATGCTTTTTACCCAAGTCTGCGTGGTACGTCCGGCAGGATTTACATCTCCAAAAATAACATCAGCCAGCCCGTTTCCCAATTCCTGGCTGTTATTGGTTACGTGCAAAATTGCAGGCACATTTTCCTGCGACCAATTGATGGCATAAGGGAAATTGCTAACTAAAACCATCACTGTTTTCGGATTTGCCTGCAACACAAGTTTCACCAAATCTTCCTGTTCCAACGTGATGGCTTTTCGATCAACCGCTTCGCGTCCATCGCTCGGGACCGGCGATACCATCCATTTAGCATCCGTTCCATAGGGATGATTTCCAACGCAAATAATCGCCACATCGGCTTTACTTGCGGCGATAGTCGCTTCATCCATTTGGTCGGAAGCGGCAAAATACACTTTAACATCGTTGTCAACTGCATTATTAATTCCCTCTAAAATGGTTACTGCATAAGGCGGCGTTCCACTGTACCAATCCAGAATAACTTCGTTTGCACGAGGCCCGATGATGGCAATGGATTTAATTTTTTTCTTATCCAACGGCAACAAGTTCAAGGTGTTTTTCAGCAACACTACCGATTTGGTGGTCACTTTGCGGACAAAAGCTTTGGTTTCGGGTTTTGTCCAGGGCTGCACAGTGTCGGTAACTCCGATGTTGGTGTAAGGAACTTTAGTTTGGTCGGCATCTAATAACCCAAGGCGCAAAGCCACATAAAAATTTCCACGAATGGCTGTGTCAATCTCTTTTTCAGTGAGTAAACCTTCTTTTAATGCTTCATAGACAAAAGGTTTATACGTATCGAGAAATTGTCCCACGGTAGCTTTAACCGTAGCAGCAGCTCCTTCCATAAGCGTAGGAAATGCTTTATGTGCTTTAATCAATAAATTCAGAGCACCGCCATCGGTACAGATAATTCCGTTATTTCCCCATTCGTCGCGGGTAACATTTTTCAATACAGGATTTATCATCATCGGCGTACCGTTCCAGGAATTATACGAAGCCATAAATGCCCGTGAACCGCCTTCGGTAATGCCTTTGTAGAAAGGGAAAGAATAATATTCACGGAAAAGCCGTTCGTCAAAGTCCGACGAAGTCGAATCGCGGCCATCTTCATTACTGTTGGCCAGGAAATGTTTCATCAGCGAAGCCGACTTCCAGTATCGCGGGTCGTTTCCCTGCAATCCTTTGACAAAGGCCACGGTCAGACGCGAACCCAGAAACGCATCTTCCCCGTAACTTTCTTCGGTGCGTCCCCAGCGGGGGTC
>JAJFVH010000205.1 GCA_021371875.1 Bacteroidales bacterium | reverse complement strand
CTTCCATTGTAGTTTTGTTTTTAATTGTGGCTTATGCCAAAACAAAAATACAAAACTTCTACAAAAACAACGCCACCTCTCGCACTAGCCCTAATTTTCATTCTCTCGGGCGTCAAGTTTGTGTCATGTGGGTTTCATTTTATCAATATTGTTTGAGTTAAAAGCAATGCCAATAATAAAACGAAATTTGCAAAATAAAGTTGAGCGTGCATCCCGAAAAGTCGGAAATCAATATTTTTCAAAAATTCCCGCTATCTAATTGGTTTTTCGTTTTCTTTCAAATTTTAATATTTTTCCTGTCCAGGGTGGTAATTGTGTATAAAAAGCTTGTGAGGCACCCAACTGAACCATAGCATATTTCTCATCTTCATTAAGCAAATTAACACAAGAATAAATATCGCCATCATTGAGCCCGAGAAATTGAAATGCTTCGTGTGGTAAACGAACTTCGGTGTCTAAATGGGTATCGTGGAAATTTAATACGATCAATAACAAATTGTCTTCATATTTTCGGAAATATGCGAATTGTTCGTGCGAGTTAAATTTGGGGTTGTTGAAATTAGCATATTCCAGATCATACATTTGTCCTAATGTAATCGCTTTCTCCGTGATGGTAATATTCAAAAGTTTACGATAAAATTCGCGTAAATTCCTTTGTTCATCAGTGAGGTTTTTCCCGTCAAACGCTCCATTGTTTGCCCAGGCATTTATAGTCTTTACGCTCCAATAATCGAATATCGATGTGCGTCCGTCAAAACCGCTAAACCCTTCATAATCCATCCCCAATTCGCCTAACTCCTGTCCAAAATAAATCATCACCGGAGCTTTTGTCAAAGTTGCAGCCACTATCATTGCAGGTTGGGCCGACATCCCGTTTCCGGCAAAGAACCCCGATGCAATACGCTGTTCATCATGATTTTCCAAAAAATTAAGCATTTGATCTTCAATCCCGTTTAATGTTTGCCAGCAATAGGTCAGATTTCTTACCGGAAAATTATGGCTTGTAACATCGCGCAATTTATTGTACAATCCCACTTTATCGTATAGATAATCGAATTTTCCGTTTGCTATAAAATTCCGATATTCAGCAGGATTGTAGACTTCTGCTATAAAAATTGTTTCGGGATATTTTGTTTTTATCTGAGGAATAAGCCAGCCCCAAAACTCAACGGGAACCATTTCGGCCATATCGCAACGAAAACCATCAATTTTTTCTGAAGCCCAAAACAAAAGAATATCCCGCATTTTAAACCAGGTGTCGGGCGTAGGCGAAAATTGTTTCTGACTACCCTCCGTGTAATTAATTCCGTAATTAAGTTTCACGGTTTCGTACCAGTCATTGATGGTGGGTGATGCCGTAAAACAATCGTTGCCTGTTGCCTTAGCCGGAAATTCGGTGTAACCCTGTACATCGAACTGTGGTAAAAAAGGCTGGTTCGGAACATAATAAAAGTTATTCAAGGGCGAAAAATGCCATTCGGGATGATCGGTTTCGCCCAAATCTCTAACCCCTGCAGGTTTTGCATCCGAATGATATTCACGGGCCACATGGTTAGGCACAAAATCGATAATTACCTTCATACCTGCTTGGTGTGTCCGGTCGACAAGCTGCCGAAATTCATTCATCCGGTTCGGAACATCTTCGGCCAAATCGGGATCAACATCGTAATAATCTTTGATAGCATAGGGCGAACCGGCTTTTCCTTTCACTATTCCCGGATGATCCCGACGGATTCCGTAGGCCGAATAATCAGTTTGTGTGGCATGTTCAATAATTCCCGTGTACCAGATATGCGTAATTCCTAAATTTTTTATCTCGTCTAATGCCTTGTTTGTAAAGCTGTTGAATTTTCCGCATCCGTTTTCTTCAATGGAACCGTTAGGTTTCCGGCTCGTGTTGTAATTGCCAAAAAGGCGTGGAAGCACCTGATATATTGTGAATTTTGACATCAATCTGAAGTATTTTAAATTTTATAATTTTTATGTTAGTTCAATATTCCGGCTATTGGTTAGGAACACTTCTCAAGTCGTTTACCGGCTGAACCCGGAACGTGAAATTATTAAATTCTTTGCTAATGTAATTTATATTATTTAAACTGTTTACTCTGATCTGTAAATTATCGAGCCAAACAATACCTTTGGCGGGTACAATAAAACCGAAGTCCACTCGGGAGCCGGTTAATTCCATTTCGGAACAATATACATACACGTCATTAATAAAATAATAAAGCATAGTAGCCTTTTTAAGGATTTTCAGTTTATTTATCCCGCTTTTTTTAATTTCGGGTCGGGAAATTTGTGTGTAAAAACTGTACCACGATCGGTTTCCCATGTACATTTTGCCATCATTATTCACACTGAAAAACTCCACATTCTCCGAAAAAGAATTATCGTTCCCAAATATTATTCCATATTGATCGGTAGTATTTTTTGACTGACATTGTATATCGGTCTCGAACAAAAAGTCGGGCATAATGTCAACGGACTTTACTAAATCTATAAAATACGAATAACCGATTTTGGATTGAAATCTCAATCTGTTGTTATCAATAGAAATACTATAATCTTCATTATCAGATATATTATTAAGATTTGCATCGTTATCGAATCCTAAAAATAGTTGTCGTTCAAATCCCGATGTATCCACCGAAAATTGCATAGTTGAAAAAACGGGTGCAGGAGTGCTTTCATTAAAAAGCTCATCCACATAATAATTTCTTCGGATGCCACGGTAATTAATATTCCACGGGCGGTCATTTACCTTCTCACCGCCGCACATAATCGATTTCCAATCGCCGTTTTCGAGTGTTGAATTCAAATGACCACGACCCAGCATCCCATGACCCAATTCATGAAATAATAAATCTTCTTTCATCAAGTCGGCGCCGGCTGTAGCGCTTATCGACTTCCAATACGCCTTGTCAATCTCGATCCTGATGGGTTTTTCGTAGTGGCACAAACCGGCTTGTTCATCTTTCAAATCGGCAAATTCAACAATTAATCCCGTATTTTGCAAATCGAAGTCCTTGCCACGTTTCGCCCCTTCCAGTTCAAAACGCTGAACATATTCCGTAAACTCCTCCTCTACCCTGTATTCATGCATATCGTTACATGCCGAAACCAACAAAATGAGAATAAGTATGTATGATATTTTTATAAAATTAATAGGCATTGTTAAAAATATATTTTCAGGTTTTTGAGCTACAAATATAAACAAAAAAGCGCTGAATGCGTTATTCATTTTAAATATAGTAAAAACTGAAATATTAATAAAAATTAAAAAAATGGCAACTGTAACATTCAAAGGTTCAGAAGTAAAAACCAACGGAAGCTTACCCGAAGTAGGCACACAAGCACCTGATTTTAAAATTGTTGGTGCAGGACTAAACGAAATAAGTCTGAACGATTTCAAAGGGAAACGCGTTGTTTTGAATATTTTTCCAAGCATTGATACCGGCGTTTGTGCAGCGTCTGTACGCAACTTTAACAAATGGGCTTCACAAAACGAAAACACGGTAGTGATTTGTGTATCTAAAGATTTACCATTTGCTCAAAGTCGTTTTTGTGGAGCCGAAGGCTTGGAAAATGTAATTACCGCTTCCGATTTCCGTTATAATAATTTTGCAACTGATTATGGCGTTTTAATGACTGATGGACCCTTAGCCGGATTGATGGCACGCTCGGTTGTGGCTATTGATGAAAATGGAAAAGTAACCTACAATCAGCTGGTTCCTGAAATAGCAGAAGAACCGAGCTACGATGTGAAATTTTAAAGAATAAATGATTCGTTTCAAGACCGAATCATTTTTTACGTGTGAAATATCCTCCTCTTGCTTTATGAGTAACGGGAGGATATTATATTTTTATGCAAATTAACATCAAAAATACTTTTTTCTGAATATAAAATACATATAAATACAGAAATATCGTCCTTTATTTCAAATAATTATAGAAAAAATTCATTAATTCGTCAAATTATATTTCATTTTGTAATATTTTTGTTAGTTTTGCAGTCGAAATACAATAAAACTAATAAAACGATTAAAAAAATGAAAGTTGAACAAGTAATCGGAGATCTCAAAAAGAGATTTCCGAACGAGGCTGAGTACCATCAAGCCGTCGAAGAAGTATTGCACTCGATTGAGGAGGTTTACAATGCGTATCCTGAGTTTGAAAACCAAAATCTGATCGAACGTTTGTGTATCCCCGAGCGTATTTTCACATTTCGGATCACATGGACCGACGATCGCGGTAAAGTGCAGACCAACATGGCTTATCGTATCCAACACTCCAATGCCATTGGCCCTTACAAAGGTGGAATGCGATTCCATGCTTCCGTTAACCTATCTATTCTCAAGTTTTTAGCTTTTGAACAAACATTCAAAAATGCACTGACCACATTGCCTATGGGGGGTGCAAAAGGTGGATCGGATTTTAATCCGAAAGGAAAATCTTCAGCCGAAATTATGCGTTTCTGCCAGGCATTTATGATTGAATTATGGAGACATATCGGTCCTGAAACCGATGTCCCTGCCGGCGACATTGGTGTGGGCGGTCGCGAAGTTGCTTACATGTACGGCATGTACAAAAAATTAGCACGCGAAAATACAGGTACATTCACAGGCAAAGGTATCGAATTCGGCGGATCACTCATTCGTCCTGAAGCAACCGGCTACGGAAATATCTATTTCTTAATGAACATGCTCAAATCAAAAGGTATTACTGACTTAAAAGGACAGGTCGTTGCCATTTCAGGTTCAGGAAACGTAGCAACCTATACGGCTGAAAAAGTGATTGAACTGGGCGGAAAAGTAATTACCTTATCAGATAGCAACGGCTATATTTACGATCCGGAAGGTATTGACAGTGAAAAACTTAAATTTATTTTTGAATTAAAGAATGTTTATCGCGGACGCATTAAGGAATATGCCGAAAAATATAACTGTAAATATGTTGAAGGAGGACGTCCGTGGTCGGAAGTTTGTACAATTGCCTTGCCATCGGCTACTCAAAACGAACTGAATGGCGATGATGCTGAAACATTAGTTAAAAACGGTTGTTTTGCCGTTTCCGAAGGTGCAAATATGCCTTCGACACCCGAAGCCGTAGAAGTTTTCATAAAAAATAAGATTCTTTACGGTCCGGGTAAGGCGGCCAATGCCGGTGGTGTTTCAGTTTCGGGATTGGAAATGACTCAAAATTCAATCAAACTGAACTGGTCGAAAGAAGAAGTTGATAAAAAACTCAAAGAAATTATGTTCAACATTCACGAATCGTGTGTGAAATATGGAACCGAAGCCGATGGTTATATAAATTACGTGAAAGGGGCTAACATAGCTGGTTTCATGAAAGTTTCCAAAGCCATGATTGCCCAGGGAGTGCTTTAATTTTCGACAAAAAAGCACAGTTTCCAGAATAAACTGACAAGTCCTGAATTCCTTTTTAAGGTTTTCAGGACTCGTTTTTTATAATTGTATTGCTACTCTTCAGATAAAAATATTATTTCCATAATCTTTTCAGTTTTACTCCCGATTTTATTAATCCTTCTTCTAAAGTTTGTGCCTGAAAAGATTCAAATGCTTTTAAGGAAATAATTGCACATGCCCGGGCATCCTCTCCGGCACGATGGTGATTGAAGCGAATATCGTGCAGCTCGCACAAGGCTCCTAACGAATGGCTGGGTAAGCCTTTCCACGCTTTACGCGAAAGACTTACACTGCAAAAGTACTCAGTCCAGGGTATAGCCATATTGTAATATGTTAAAGCCGAATGTAAAACCTTCATATCAAAAGCGGCGTTGTGAGCCACGACGTACTGATCCTCGATCCATTGTTTCATTTCGGGCCATATTTCTTCAAAAGTTTTCGCATTTACCAATTGCGCTGATGATATGCCATGTACACGCTCATTCCATGGATTCATATACGGGAAACAGGCAGGTTTGATCAACCACGATTTTGTGTCAACTATAGAGCCATCAACCATACGCGACACGCCAACCTCACATGGAAAATCGGCATGAGCAGTTTCAAAATCGATGGCGGTAAATGTCATATCACAAATCGGACTTTAAATAGGGGCTGCTGAAAAACACATACATTGTTGATAACAGGTGTATTATATTCTGGCGTTTTTATTCAATATGCAAGTCTTTTAGATTGAAAAACGGGGAAATTACACCGAGTAACACTGAGTAAACACTGAGTAACACCGTGAAACTAAGAATGTAGATAATGAATATCCATGTCTTTTTAAGGTACACAGAGTACCGAATCCTATTTATTGATTTGAGTTTTTCAGCAAATCCTAAATAAAGAAATGTTCCAGGTTACAAAACTAAAGAAAAGTTTCAGGTTAACATTCAAATATAACAGATTTATTTCAATTTACATGTCTATCGATTGAATTTCAACAAGTAATTCATCCTTCATAACCGATTGCCCGTGCTGAACTTTGATTTTGCGAATGACGCCATTGCAATTGGCTGTAATTTCGTTTTGCATTTTCATAGCTTCAAGGGCAAGTATCGGTTCGCCAACATTTACCAAATCACCTTCGGACAGGAAAATATCGACAATTTTACCGGGCATGGGCGCTATAATATTATTCTCATCAATTTTATTCGTATCGCTGTTTATCATACCACGACGAATGTATGAAAAAATTGATTCAAGGCTGTATTTGTATTCTACTCCATTTACTTTTACAACAGCTTTGTTCTGGTCGCGCGAAACAAGTTCGCAATGAAAACGCTTGCCGTTCCAGTCAAAAGTATAATGAAAATCTTCTTGTTCAACAAAATCAATATCCATTTCCTGACCGTTAATGACCGGTTTCGATTCCTTTGGAATATACAGTTTGAACCGTTTGCCATTATCGCGTACAGCGATAAAAAGTCGTGAAGCGTCGCGTTTATAAATATATGAAGTTCCCATTAGTTAATTTACTATTTAATCAGTTACTATTTACCATTCAATGTCGTTTAGATAAGGAATATCTATTTGTCATACAATGGTCAGTACCTCGTTAGAGGTTTAATATCAATAGAAAAACAGTTGTTTAAATCAGCAACATTCCCCGTAGGGGATAAACAATTCATCCCCTACGGGGAA
>JAJFVH010000203.1 GCA_021371875.1 Bacteroidales bacterium | reverse complement strand
GGATTTAATATCGGTAGAATTATTCGCCCACCCTCGTTTGTTGCACCCCGTACGGGGTGCTATATGTGTGTGAAAATGTCTTTCTACCGATATTATATGCCTACGGCATAACTATTCAGGTCGCTTTGCGGATAGTCATTTAAAAATATATTATATGGAAGATGCCAGAAAAAAAAAGCGAGACGAGAATAAGATTGTCTCTCCGGAATTTACCCCGACAAAGTCGAGAAAAAATAGAAGCAACGTTAAAAGTATCACCAAACAAACATGGATTGATATCCGGGAATATTTTTTCATTGCATTTGGTCTGTTCTTATACGCAGGTGCCTGGAAAGCCTTTTTATTGCCGCATCAAATTACGGGTGGAGGGGTTACCGGCGTGGGTGCTTTGGTCTACTACGCCACAGGAATACCGATTTCAATCACCTATTTTGCCATAAACGCTGTTTTATTGTTGATTTCTGTTCGAATTATTGGACTAAAGTTCAGCCTTCGAACAATTTATGGCGTTGCAGTAATGACCCTTTTCTTTTCCGTTTTACCGCAGGCTGTTCCGGGCACATTCGTAGGAAAGGAAGATAACTTTATGGCTTGTGTAATCGGAGGCTTGCTTTCCGGCGCCGGTATCGGTTTGGTATTTTTATCAAACGGAAGTTCGGGGGGTACTGATATTATAGCAAAAGTTGTCAATAAATACCGCAATATTACACTCGGCAGAACCTTACTTTACTGCGATGTGTTAATTATTTGCTCGTCCTATTTTCTTAAATTCGGTAGTTTGGAAAAAATCGTATATGGTTTGACGGCAATGGCTATCAACACCGTAACGGTTGATATGGTAATCAACGGTGTGCGCCAGTCGGTTCAATTTTTTATTTTTTCAAAAGAATATGAGCAAATTGCCACACGTATCAATATTGAAGTTCATCGAGGTGTAACGATTCTTGATGGAACGGGCTGGTACTCCAAGGAACCTGTGAAAGTAATAACGGTGATAGCCCGTAAAAACGAATCCATAAAAATTTTCCGTATCGTAAAAGACATCGATCCGAATGCATTTATTTCACAATCGTCGGCAATCGGGGTCTACGGCGAAGGTTTTGATGTGATAAAGGGAAAATAGTTTCTATCGTATTATTATTGCCTTATTTTTCAATACGCAATAATCTTCCGGTTTGATAATCGACATAAACCTTTGATTTAGGGGAAGCAAATATATCCTCCCCAAATGGAACAACGACACCGAACTGAGGCATCAGAACTTTATCGGAGTAAAGCGTTTTCACGCCATCGCCAATAGTTACAAGCGTAGTTGCGGGAAGAACCGTATTAATCACCAATTGGTTTTTTTTGTTTTTGACATCTGACGGGATTGTTTTGATTTTTTCAGGAACGACACTGATAAAATAGGGAACACCTGTTAAATCATCCGCTGAAACCAACCCTTTTAAAGCCGACAAACGGAACAATACCATCTTGTTCACCGTAGAATCGGGTGTCAAATACAAAGTATATTTTTGTGTTTCAACACTCTTTTTCCCGACAAACAGCTCCGTAAGTTCACGTTCCATCTTATTCAGCCCATCGAGCATGGTTTTGAGCGAAGTTCCGTCAGCCGGCAAATGATCAAGATCGCCCGTAAGCAGGCTCAATCGGCTTTCACGTATTCTGTAAATCTGCTTGGCAGCTCCTTCGGCTAATTTTGCAACCGATCCTGCCATCAGGTACTCTTCGCCTAAAGGCAACAAAGCAAGCTCCTGTTGAACTTGGTTATTCGTCGAAGCAGTTGTCCGATCTTTATGAACTGCAGTATTTGCAGGGACATTGATACCACAAAGCAAGCCTTGCTCGTTTACCGAAAGCTGATTCAGATTCGACTCCTTTGAAGGTGTAATTGAATAGGTTCGTTTTGCATCGGGGATTGCACGCCTTTCTACGGTGATATTTTTAATGCCGTAATTTGTTTTCTCCTCTAAAATTATCTGGTTTGTAGCCAGATAACGTTCGGAATACTGATAATACAATCCGGGCTTTTGTGTTGTTTTTTCAACTTCTATTTCAACTGAGAGTTCGGTTTTAGGCAATGAATATACGAAAACCGGCTGACCTTCGGTTACCGAAAAACTTCCCTGAGCGTTTATGGTCAGGATTGAAGTAAATAAGGCAGAAATAATGATAAACCTTTTCATTTTAAACTATGATTTTTAAATTATAAACTTTAAACAGCGTTTCTTTTTATTATAAATCAACATTTTATTTTTTTGCTTTGGTCGTTTTTTTGGCAGCTGTTGTTTTCTTGGCTGCTGTTGTTTTACGTCCAAATCCTTTCTTTTTAGCTCCTGCATCAGGTTGAGCGGCCATCAATTCGCGGCATTTCTCAAAAGTTAACGTAGCCGGATCTATTCCTTTCGGGATTTTATAATTTACTTTTTCACAAGTAAAATAGGGTCCGAAGCGGCCATTCAGCACCTGTATTTCACCATTTTCGCCCAAAGAACAAATCAGCCGATTTTTTTCTTCTTCGCGTTTTGCTTCAATTATTTCCACAGCACGTTCTGCTGTAATTTCCATCGGGTCATCGGTTTTCGGCAATGAATAGAAAGAGCCGTCGTGGCGGATATAGGGTCCGAACCGGCCAATGGCAACCGTCATTACTTTTTCTTCGAGTTCGCCAAGCTGACGCGGTAGTTTAAATAACTCCAATGCATCTTCTAATGTAATGCTTTCGATGGACTGGTCGCGGCGCAACGAAGCAAATACCGGCTTTTCTTCTTCTTCGGCAGTGCCGATTTGTGCCAAAGGACCAAATTTGCCGATTTTTACCGATAACTGACGTCCGCTTACCGGATCTACGCCCAAAATTCGCTCGCCAACCTGACGTTCCGAATTTTTCATGGTGTCTTCAACAATCGGATGAAATTTCTTGTAGAATTTATCGATTGATTTTGTCCATTGAGTTTTGCCATCGGCTATGTGGTCGAATTCTTTTTCGACATTGGCAGTAAAATCAAAACTCAGAATTTCAGGGAAATATTCCGTCAGAAAATCATTTACAACAATTCCTATGTCTGTTGGGAATAATTTCGATTTTTCGGCGCCGGTATTTTCCGTTTTTATTTTATCGGTTATTTTGTCGCCAATTAATTTCAGCACATTATAATCGCGCTTATCGGCCTGACGATCGCCTTTTTCCACGTAAGTGCGGTTTTGAATGGTCGAAATGGTTGGAGCGTAAGTAGAGGGACGACCGATACCTAATTCTTCGAGTTTACGAACCAGGCTGGCTTCGCTGTAACGGGCAGGTTTTTGTGTAAAACGTTGTTGAGCTACAATTTCGCCGGGGATAAGTTTTTCGCCCGATTTCATTGCCGGAAGCAAGGATTCGTTTTCGGCATCCGATTCATCATCTGTCGATTCGAGGTATACTTTCAGGAACCCGTCGAACACAATCACTTCACCCGAAGCAATAAACTGATACGGGCTGTCCGAAATATTAATATAAATCGACGTCTTCTCCAGCTCGGCATCAGCCATTTGCGAAGCAATGGTACGTTTCCAAATCAGTTCGTAGAGTTTTTTCTCCTGAGTCGTTCCTTCCACTGTATGAACATTTATGTACGAAGGACGAATTGCCTCGTGCGCCTCTTGCGCCCCTTTGGTTTTGGTGTTGAAACGACGCGTGTGAACATATTTTTGACCTGCCATGCTTGTAATTTCAGCTTTGGAGGTGTTTATTGCCAAATCGGATAAATTCACCGAATCGGTACGCATATAAGTAATTTTTCCGGCTTCGTATAAGCGTTGGGCAACCTGCATGGTTTGCGCTACCGAAAATCCAAGTTTACGGGCAGCTTCCTGTTGCAAGGTCGAAGTTGTAAAAGGTGGCGCCGGTGATTTTTTGGCCGGTTTAGTAACAATACTGTCAATTGTGAACCCCGAATTTTTACATTTTTCCAAAAATGCCAGCGCTTCGGTTTTGTTTGAAAAACGCTGCTGCAATTCAGTTTTTAACTCTACCGGCTGACCTTTTATATCTATCGATTTGAAAATTGCATTTACCTTGTACGAACTTTCAGGAATAAATTGGTTGATCTCGCGTTCGCGCTCCACGATTAAACGAACCGCTACCGATTGCACACGGCCGGCAGAGAGCGATGGACGCACTTTGCGCCACAAAACGGGCGAAAGTTCGAAACCCACTATCCTGTCGAGTACACGGCGAGCCTGCTGTGCATCCACTAAATGAATGTCAATCTCCCTTGGGGTTTCGATGGCATGAAGTATGGCTTCTTTGGTAATTTCGTGAAAGACAATACGTTTTGTATTGTCTTTTTTAAGTTTGAGTTCTTCGTACAAGTGCCAGGCTATGGCTTCTCCTTCACGGTCTTCATCGGACGCGAGCCAAATCATTTCAGCCTCCTTGCTTGCTTTTTTAAGCTCCGAAACCACTTTCTTTTTATCAGACGTAACAATGTATTGCGGTTGATAATTGTTTTCAAAATCAATTCCGATTCCTTTCTCGGCTAAATCACGGATATGTCCAAAACTTGACATAACACGGTAATCATTCCCGAGAAATTTTTCAATCGTTTTAGCTTTAGCCGGCGACTCTACAATGACGAGGTTTTTTGACATAAATCGTATAGTTAGGTAAGTATCGTTTTCAAATCGGGTGCAAAATAACAAAAACAAGTAGGTACGAGCCAAATTTTCAACGCATTATTTTTGTTTTTTATTGTTTTAGAGCTAAAACAGAGTTGGAAAGGCCTATTTTACCTCAGATTAGCCACGAAAAGTCGGAACTATTTATAAAAATACAAAATCAATCCAATGTTTTTACTCGTGAGTTTTCTTCGTATCCAAATTAATTGCCTACCTTTACAACTTTCTGACATTCATAAATGTTTTAATTATTTATAAATAAGTTTTCGATAATACATTTAATTCAAGTGGATACATGTCTGGGGTACTTTTGATTTTCGCAGAAAATAATGACGAACATAAAGTAACCTGCCAATTCGAACCTTCCCGCAAAAAGGTATTTTTTGCCCGACCTTAGTCTTCCTGCGCTTTTTTACAGAGCTTAGCGAAGAATTTATCCTAACAGAATATACATCATCAAAAAAAATAAAAAATGAAAATATATATCAAATACATGGTGAGCCTTCGTTGCAAGATGGTGGTGAAAGAAGAGCTCAAAAAGCTCGGGCTTCATTTCATCGTTGTCGACTTGGGCGAAATTGAAATCATGGAAGACCTTTCGGATGAGCAGCGCGAGGAGCTGAAAGTGGCTTTACTCAACTCAGGTCTTGAATTGATGGACGATAAACGAGCCGTGCTAATTGAAAAAATTAAAAATGTTATTGTCGAAATGGTTCATTATTCGGATGAATTACCTAAAATTAATTATTCCGATTATATCAGCGAAAAACTCAAATACGATTATACTTATCTGTCTAATCTTTTTTCCGAAGTAAAAGGCATTACTATTCAGCAGTTTATTATTACCCATAAAATAGAAAGAGTAAAAGAATTGATGCTGTACGACGAACTAAATCTGACCGAAATTTCGTACCGGTTGCAATACAGCAGTGTGGCGCATTTAAGCAACCAGTTTAAAAAAATCACCGGACTTTCGCCCTCGCAATTTAAACAATTAAAAAACAAACATCTCCGTCCGATTGAGGAAATATAGAATTAACACGCTGAAAAATGAAACAACAAACAATACAATACGCCCGAAGCCTGATTGAAGCCAGTTTAGATACTCTGGTTACAATCAGTCCTGAAGGGAAAATTACGGATATGAATCAGGCAACTGTCAATATTATCGGCATGCCGCGCGAACAAATTACCGGAAGTGATTTTTCCGATTATTTTACCGAACCGCAAAAGGCGCGTGAAGTATGTCAGGAGGTTTTTGCCAAAGGTTCGGTAACCGACTTGCCGCTTACGCTTCGTCACAAAAACGGTAAATTGACCGATGTGCTTTTCAATGGTTCGGTGTATAAAGATGATGAAGAAACTGTATTAGGTGCAATTGTAGTGATGCGGAATATTGATGATCAAAAATGGGCAATGGAGTTACGGGCTGCCAATAAGGAACTTGTGTTTCAAAACGAAGAGAAAGAAAAACGCGCTGCAGAACTAATCATAGCGAATAAAGAACTTGCGTTTCAGAACGATGAGAAAGAAAAGCGAGCCGCTGAATTAATTCTTGCGAATAAAGAACTTGTGTTTCAAAACCAAGAGAAAGAAAAACGTGCTGCAGAACTAATCATAGCGAATAAAGAACTTGCGTTTCAGAACGATGAGAAAGAAAAGCGAGCCGCTGAATTAATTCTTGCGAATAAAGAACTTTTGTTCCAAAACGAAGAGAAAAAGAAAAGAGTAACTGAAAATAAAAAACTTGAAGCATCCAGTAATTTATTAAAATTAGCTTCGCAGTATTCCCGGAATTTGATTGAAGCCAGTCGCGATCCATTAGTAACAATTAGCCCCGAAGGGAAAATTACGGATATGAATCAGGCAACTGTCAATATTATCGGCATGCCGCGCGAACAGCTTACCGGGAGTAATTTTTTCGATTATTTTACCGAACCGCAAAAGGCACGTGAAGTATATCAGGAGGTTTTTGCCAAAGGTTCGGTGGCTGATTTGCCGCTTACACTTCGCCACAAAGAGGGCAAGTTGACCGACGTGCTTTTCAACGGTTCGGTTTATAAAGATGATAGCGGAAACGCATTGGGTGTGGTGATTGTTGCCAGGGATGTAACCGAACAGAAACGAGTAGCCACAGAACTGACAGAGGCGAAAGAATTTGCAGAGTTTGCAACGAGCGTGGCGCAAGAGGCCAAAAGTAAGGCGCAAGCTGCTACCCGTAAAGCCGAAGATGCAGTGAAAGCCAAACAACAGTTTTTATCGAATATGAGTCACGAAATTCGCACGCCAATGAACGCGATTATCGGATTTACCAAAGTTTTGCTCAAAACTGAACTCACCGCCAGGCAAAAAGAATATCTGACAGCCATAAAATTGAGTGGAGATGCCTTGATTGTGCTTATAAACGATATACTTGACCTGGCAAAAGTAGATGCCGGAAAAATGATTTTTGAGCAAATTCCTTTCAAAATGTCCATGTCAATATCGGCCATGTTGCACTTGTTCGAAGCTAAAATTCAGGAGAAGAATTTAGTGTTGATAAAAGAATACGACAGCCGGATTCCGAAAGTATTAGTTGGAGATCCGGTACGATTGCATCAGATAATATTAAACTTGGTGAGTAATGCCGTTAAGTTTACCACGAAAGGACGAATTACGGTGAGTGTGCGTTTGCTGAATGAAGATGACGAGCAAGCGACCATCGAATTTACTGTGGCCGACACCGGAATTGGAATACCCGAGAATAAAATGGATAAGATTTTTGAAAATTTTCAGCAGGCATCGAGCGGAACTTCGAGGTTGTACGGAGGAACAGGATTAGGCCTTGCCATCGTTAAACAGTTGGTCGAACCGCAAGGTGGAACAATACATGTAAAAAGTGAGGTAAATAAAGGTTCCACTTTTAGTTTCACCTTAAGTTTTCTGAAAACAAAAGAAGAGGCCGAATCTGAAATCGAGATATTGGAATTGGATACGGAGATTACGAATGTAAAAGTATTGGTGGTCGAAGATATTGCACTGAATCAGTTGCTAATGAAAACGATTTTAGATGATTTTGACTTCGAGTGCGATGTAGCTGAAAATGGGAAAATAGCGATTGAAAAACTAAAAATAAAAGATTACGATATTGTTTTAATGGATTTGCAAATGCCCGAGATGAACGGATTTGAAGCAACTGATTATATCCGCAACACCCTGTTTTCAGATATTCCCATCATTGCTTTAACAGCCGATGTTACAACCGTTGATTTAGCAAAATGCAAAGCCGTAGGCATGAATGATTATATAGCCAAACCGGTAGATGAACGACTATTATATACCAAAATATTGAGTTTGGTGAAAAAAAATATGCCGGCAGATGAACTGGTTGAAAGTGGAGATAACCACACCCCCAAAAACAAATGTATTGATCTTGCATATTTATCGAAACGAACAAAGTCGAATCCCGAGTTGATGATGGAGATGATTTCACTTTATCTTAAGCAAACACCAGTCCTGATCAATACCATGAAACAAAGCATGAAAAATAAAGACTGGGATTCGCTGTACTCGGCTGTGCATAAAATGATTCCATCGTTTGCCATCATGGGCATAAGTAGCGATTATGAAAATATGGCAAAAGCAATACAGGAATATGCCAGTACACAACAACAAACGGATGGAATATCCGATCTGGTTCTTCAGCTCGAAAATGTTTGTTTACAGGCATGTGAAGAATTGGAAGTGGAGTACAATACAATTAAAAACACAAAAAAATGAAAACTAAAATAAAAATTTTTCTGGTGGACGACGATGCGGTTTTTTTAAAACTACTCGAAATTCAATTTCTTGAACATGGCGATTTCGAAATCGAAACCTATCCAACCGGTGAGCTTTGCATCGAAAACTTATCGCACAAACCCGACTTAGTGATTCTGGATTATCTGCTTGATGGGGTAGTAAGAGATGTAATGAACGGACTCGAAACATTAGATAAAATCAAGGCTTTCGACCCTGAAATACCCGTTGTAATGCTATCGGCGCAAGATAAAATCAACGTGGCGGTAAATTGTATGCACCATGCTGCGTTCGATTATGTGGTAAAAAGCGAAACTGCCTTTATGCGTCTGCAAAAAATTATCACAACTATTTTCGAAACAAAAAAACTCGAAAAACAATTGAATTGGTATATGGAGAGAATGTGAAAAACAAGTGATATATGTAACATTTACAAACAAATATGTAATACATTATAGTCGCATTGCTTATATTTTTGTAAATTGTTTTATTATTTATTAGCAGATCAATACTACATCAAATTATTTGCT
The DNA here is from genome assembly GCA_021371875.1 of Bacteroidales bacterium. Classification (GTDB taxonomy): domain Bacteria; phylum Bacteroidota; class Bacteroidia; order Bacteroidales; family Paludibacteraceae; genus Paludibacter. The sequence goes on along the minus strand of JAJFVH010000203.1, from coordinate 1,407 downwards.
TTTTGTCTGTGTATTAACACCGACAGGTTCACATTCCTGTAAAAAACCACATAATCAATCATGAAAAACAATGACGAGAACATTGAATTAGAAAAAGGGAAATCACATATAGTTGTCGAAATTATTGAATATATGCCCAATGCAGTGGTCAGTAAAACCATTATAAAAAAATCGACCGGTAATATTACTGTTTCATCATTTGATGCCGGCGAGGAATTGGCTGAAAAACTTTCGCCTTTCGACACTTATATTCAGATTATAGATGGAGCGGCCGAACTCACTATTAACCAGAAAAAATACAAACTCAGATTAGGCGATGGCATTATTATTCCTGCTCATTCCAGGCATTTTTTTAATGCCAACGAGCAATTCAAAATGATTTCCACCGTGATTAAAAGTGGCTATGAAGATTAATTCAATTTGCAGGAAAACACAATAAACACACATAAACATTTAAGAACGAGCCGGTCATTTTATGATCGGCTCGTTTTGCGTGGATATGTGAATCATATTCGTAAGTCATCAGATAACTATCCGACACCTAACATTTAGTTGCGGATTTGCGGCATTAAAAAAGAAGCTGTTACCAATAAACAGCTTTTTCACTTATGTAGAAAAGGTTGAAGTAGATAACGAATAAAATCATCGTTTACATTTTCCATTTCGTTTTTATCGTAAATGTAAAGTAAAATTACTTTGTCGTTGACTATTTCAAAATAAAAAATAACACGTCCACCGCCACTTTTACCTTTACCTTTACTCTTGATAGCAATTCGTGCCTTTCGGCAATTTACTATTATTTCATCACCAACATAAGGATTTTCCTCCAATTCGTCCAAAAACTGAAGATAATCATCCTTTAAAGATTTGTATTTTTTTGATAATCGTTTAAGAGATTTTTCAAATTCGGTAGTAACTTCAAATTTCATTGGCTAACTGCCGTGCAGATTTTAATTCCTTACCTCCTGCTTTTGCTTCATTAATCTCCCTGAAACTCCGCTTTAAGGCACGCACAATTTTTTCGGCTTCTTTGAACGACTCAAAACGCTTTAATTCACGTTCAGTCATTTTAACGGTAACTGTATCCATAACTCTTATTTTAAAAATTGTCCTATTATTCTCACCTGCAAATATAAGCATACTTTATTAATCTCAAATATTGATTGATATTAAATTTACAAAATCTTGCTCCTCAGATTTAAACTATCTGTATTTTTACCTCTAAATTTAACCATTCGTATTAACCTCAAAGAATTTCCTTAGTTATTTTCATGTGTTTATAATTTATATATCTGCCCCCTAACCCCCTAAAGGGGGAATAATACAGGTACTTTCATGTGTTTATAATTTATATATCTGCCCCCTAACCCCCTAAAGGGGGAATAATACAGGTACTTTGAGTTTTGT
>JAJFVH010000186.1 GCA_021371875.1 Bacteroidales bacterium | reverse complement strand
GTCCAATAATATAGCAAATATATCTTGCGATATGCAAATTATTGTATTTGCATTTGTCGCTAAAATAATAACGTATAAAAATCCCCAAAATGTACATTTTTCAACTTTTTGAAAAATGGGGTTAATCAGAGGGGACTCATAAATCAAAATATGGATTTAGGACAGAATATCTTGCACAAATAATTACAATGTTCTGCCCTGCCAAATCCGATCACCCTGAAAATCTGACGCTGCCTGATGCGATGGAGTTATTTTGTTAATGTTCCGTTGACAGATCAGCAGTTTTTGTGTACTTTTGTAAAATAAAATGTTTAGTTGCTGAAAGAATATAATTACAAAAGAAAGTATGACCATACAAGTCAATGACTACACCATTTATTACGAACAAATCTGTCAGGCTGATTCTGCTGTTCGTCCGGTACTGGTTTTTTTGCACGATTCGTGGGGCTGTGCCGAAATGTGGGGCGATTTCCCTGATAAAATAAGCCGGCTTTTCCATTTGAATGCTTTTGTTTTTGATCGTCGGGGATATGGTAAATCTTCTCCTTTTGCCATTAAACGGGATGAATTTTATCTGCACCACGAGGCTGACGAACTGATAAAGATACTTGACATTTGCAAAATTCAGGATGTGATTATTTACGGACACAGCGATGGAGCAACCATTGCGTTGATTGCCGCCGCATTATATCCGCAGCGGGTAAAAGGACTTGTACTCGAAGGAGCACATAGTTTTATTGAAAATTCGGGGAAAGCAGCAGTGCGCGCCACACGCGAAAGGGCTAAAACGACTGGTTTACTGGCCAGCCTCGAAAAATATCATGGCAATAAAACCGAAGAACTGTTCCGGCTTTGGCACGAAACCTGGCTAAGCGACTATTTCGCGCACTGGACCATCGTGCCTTTATTAAAACAAATTACCTGTCCGGTACTGGCTTTTCAGGGTGAATACGACGAATTCGGAACAGCCGGACAGTTGAATGTCCTGAAAAAGGAAATCACAACCCATGTCACTGTGGCCGAAATACCCGATGCCAGCCATACACCACGCAAGGAAGCCGAAAAAACAACAATGTATTTAATCAGCCGCTGGTTCGAAAGCACCTTTCATTTTTAAAAGAAAAGTTGTAATAAAACAGACCGAAAGCTATTCGTCTCTTTTTTCGGCAATCAGCAAAAATTGTTCATAGCTGCCAATTACTCCCGGAGTTCGTTCTCTTTCAAGTACATTGTATGTCTCGGCCGAAAGAACTTCGAAACCTGCTTTGCTAAATTGTGACGCAAGTTCATTGGTGTCGAATCCGGTGTGTGGAATCGGTTCAAAATGATGAAACGATCCATCTTCGGTACGAATATCACCAACTGCAATCAGGGCATTTTCTGTGGTAATTTTATGTAAATGATTTAACGTTTTATCAATGTCAGGCAAGTGATGAAATGCCATACAGGAAAAAACGAAGTCTATGTCCTTTTTTTGATACTCAAACACCTCGCCATGCAGAATTTCAGCATTTCCGCTTCCGGTCAGTTTTTGTTTCAACACCTCCAGCATGGCTTCGGAAGTATCTTCGAAAACGACAGTTTTAACTTCGGGCAAAATCTGTAACCCCACTAAGCCAGTTCCGGCTCCAATTTCCAAAGCTTTCCAATCGGCCCTCGGTTTGACTTTTTTGAGCAGGGCTGCCACAAATTTATCAGTCATTTCTATCTTCGATGGACTGTCCCATTCGGCTGCACGGTCGGCAAAATTATCTGTTTTCATCTATCTGAATAGTTTTTTATCTGTTACTGATCGAATTTACTTGAAACTCTCTTTACATTCCATCAATCAGAGTAAACAATATATTTCCCAAATAGTTTGTTTTTGAATAGTTTTTTTTCCTCGTTATCTTGTCAAATTTTTTCCAATAATGAACAGGCAACCGAAAAATGATTATTTTTGCATGTCTAAGACTTTTGATTCATATTCATCACAATATAACGCTTTTGATATAAGTTTACATAAACAAAAAATACCATGAAAACACTATTTAAAAGTTTCTTTTCAGTTATTGGAGCTGCAATCGGGTTAACTTCATGTATTGGGATTGTAGAAGGAGCCCGACCGGTTAAACCTTTTAATGCTGAAAGGTATCTGGGCAAATGGTACGAAATTGCCCGGTTTAATTTTCGGTTTGAGCGCAATCTGAACAATACTACTGCAACTTATACGCTAAACGAAGATGGGAGTATAAAAGTCAACAATCAAGGCTACAATTATGTAAAAAAAGAATGGAGCCAGGCAATTGGCAAAGCAAAATTTGTGGGCGACAGAACCGAAGCCCAATTGAAAGTTTCCTTCTTTGGTCCGTTTTATGGCGCTTATAATGTGATTGCATTGGATAATGACTATAAATATGCTCTTATTGTCGGCAAGAACTTAGATTACCTTTGGATACTTTCGCGTGAAAAGACCCTGCCCGAAGATATAAAACAGCAATATCTCAAACAAGCCCACGACTTAGGTTTCGATGTGGATAAACTGATCTGGGTTGAACATAATTAACGGACGAGGCCATAAACATGGGTCTCGCTTTGGCCAGACAGACTAAAGACCTGTTTTATAATCAGGGAAACGGCTCGACAACTTACAAAGCTATATTTACAAGTTACAAAGCATCCGCTACTCCGAACGAAGAAAGCCATTTTCTATATCCGTCCGATCACTTAAAGCGGTCGGACGGATGCGTGCACATTTATTAATTGCATTTTAATACAAAATGCAGTATATTTGTGCGCATTAATAAGGCAATAAACAGACCCGTTCCAAATTTGTACGGAGAAAAACAAATCATTAAGTTGGCACCAAAGCCTTTTTGCATCAAAATATTATTGAACAAAATATGAAAACCCTACTAAAAACGAGTATTATGGCAATGGCCGTGTTAGCTGCTTCGTGCGCCACACAGGACGAAGCGCCCCTGATTGGCAAACAGGAACCGAAAATTGAAAACGGACGCATGACTCCCGAAGTGTTATGGTCGTTCGGGCGGGTTGCCGGAACGCAGGTATCGCCCGATGGAACAAAAGTTTTATATAGTGTATCGTACTACAGCATAGCCGAAAACAAAGGCAATTCGGAGCTTTTTGTGATGAACACCGATGGCTCCGACAAAACACAAATTACTAAAACCCCGATTCGCGAGGCTTCGGCAAAGTGGATGAAGGATGGTGAACATATTGCTTTTTTATCGTCGGAAACCGGAACTATGCAGCTTTGGATAATGAAAGCCGATGGCAGCGACCGCACTCAAATCACCGATCGCGAAGGCGGAGTGAATGATTTTGCTTTCTCTCCCGACGAATCGAAACTGTTTTTCGTTGCCGAGGTAAAATACGGCGAACGCACGGTAGACAAATACCCCGACCTCCCCAAAGCGAGTGGAATCATTGTAAACGACCTGATGTACAAACATTGGGACGAATGGGTGCAAACCGTTCCACATCCTTTTGTGTCCGGTTTTAAAAATAATAAGATTGAAAATGAAACGGATATTCTGAAAGGCGAACCTTACGAAAGCCCGATGAAACCCTTTGGCGGCATCGAACAATTGGCATGGAGCCCCGATGGAAAAACAATAGCCTACACTTGTCGCAAGAAAACGGGAAAAGCTTATGCCCTTTCCACCAATTCGGATATTTATTTTTATAATGTGGAAACCGGAAAAACCGAAAACAAAACCGAAGGCATGATGGGATACGACCAAAACCCGACCTTTTCGCCCGACGGGAAATGGCTGGCATGGGAAAGCATGGAACGCGACGGTTACGAAGCCGACAAAAACCGCTTATTCATCCTGAACCTGCAAACCGGCGAAAAAACCGATTTGTCGACCGATTTCGACCAGAATTCAACAGCTCTTAGCTGGGCTTCGGATAGCAAGTCCATTTATTTCGTAAGTTGCTGGCATGCGGTTACGCAAATTTACCGTGTCGGTATTGCCGACAAAAAAATTACGCAAATTACCAAAGGCGTTCACGATTATGGTTTTGTGGCCGAAGCGAAAGACAAACTTATCGGTGTAAAACATTCCATGAGCAAACCCGATGAAATCTACAGCATCGATCCCAAAACAGGAACAGAAACGGAACTTTCGTTCGAGAACAAAGACATTCTGGCTCAACTCGAAATGGGGCGTGTGGAAGAACGCTGGGTGACCACCACCGACAACAAACAGATGCTCGTTTGGGTGATTTATCCTCCAAAATTCGATCCGAATAAAAAATATCCGACTCTGCTTTTCTGTGAAGGCGGACCGCAGTCGACCGTCAGCCAGTTTTGGTCGTACCGATGGAATTTGCAACTAATGGCTGCCAACGATTATATTGTTGTAGCTCCGAACCGCCGCGGATTACCTGCTTTTGGCAAAGAATGGCTGGAACAAATCAGCGGCGATTACGGCGGACAAAACATGCAGGATTACTTTTCGGCTATCGATGCGCTGGCAAAAGAACCTTATGTAAACAAAGATAAACTCGGTTGCATAGGCGCCAGCTACGGCGGATTTTCGGTGTATTGGTTGGCCGGTCATCACAACAAACGTTTCAAAGCATTCCTGGCGCATGACGGCATGTTCAACCTGCCGCAACAATACCTGGAAACCGAAGAAATGTGGTTTGTAAACTGGGATTTGGGTGGAGCTTATTGGGACAAAGCCAATGCCATTGCCCAACGTTCGTACGCCAACTCGCCGCACCTGTTCGTGGACAAATGGGACACACCTATCCTTGTAATTCACGGCGAAAAAGATTACCGTATCCTCGCTTCGCAGGGAATGGCAGCTTTCAATGCAGCCATACTTCGTGGTGTTCCGGCACAAATGCTTATTTTCCCGGATGAAAACCACTGGGTGCTTCAACCTCAAAACGGAATACTCTGGCAACGGACTTTTTACGAATGGCTGGACAAGTGGCTGAAATAACACGTAACATCGGAACACAAAAAGAGGTTGTCTCAAAATAATTTGGGGCGACCTCTTTTGTATAAAACAGCAAATTTATTTTTTCTATCTTGCAAAGACTTCTTCTGCATAGTTATTAACTTCCAGATTCGTGCGAAATGATAAATATTACTTTCGGAAACGGATGTTTTTTTGTACTTTTGCCGAAAATTTTTTAGATATTGCCAGAATATTTTTCATTTAAACATATTTACCATGAGCAACATCCAGATAAAAGACAAACTATTTGCACTGTCGATTCCGGAAGAAGATATTCAGAAAGCCGTCAAACAAGTTGGGGAAGAAATTAATCGTGATTTGGCAGGTACAAATCCTTTGTTTATTTGCGTGTTGAATGGCGCGTTTATGTTTGCCGGCGACTTGATGAAAATCATCAATATTCCTTGTGAGATAACATTTATCAAACTGTCATCGTACGAAGGGCTTTATACTTCCGGCACAGTAAAAGAAATTATTGGATTGAACGAAAGTGTCGTCGGACGAAATGTGGTTGTGGTTGAGGATATTGTCGACACAGGTGTTACCATGGAGCGTATCCTGAGTTCATTGAGAGCTAAAGGCGCGAGTAATATTCATATCGCCACATTTCTTCAAAAACCGGATGCATTGCAACGCGATATAGAAGTTGATTATGTCGCCATGAAAATTCCGAATGATTTTATAGTTGGATATGGATTGGATTACGATGGTTATGGTCGCAATTTGAAAGATATTTACACTGTTATAAGTGAGTAACTAATTGTGTGACGCTCAGTGGTAGTTTTTCTGAACGTTACTATTCACAAATATAAAAGGCATAATAAGGATGTTAAATGTTATTATTTGCGGCGCTCCGGGTTGTGGAAAAGGGACACAGAGCGCAATGATTGTAGAGAAGTATAAATTAAAACACATTTCGACCGGTGAATTGTTACGCAAAGAAATTGCCGGTAAAACGGACTTAGGCGTTGTGATTGAAAGCTATATTTCGAGAGGGAATTTGGTGCCCGATCAAATGATTATTGAGATATTGATGAAAGCCTTTAATTCTGAGACGGAAAATGGTCATGGCATCATTCTCGACGGATTTCCACGCACCGTAGCCCAGGCCGAAATTCTGGAGAGCGTGTTAAAAGGCACCGACAAAGAGACCACTGTTTTACTCGACATACATGTTGATAACCGTGAATTAATCAGCCGTTTGCTCAAGCGTGGTGAAACTTCAGGCCGTAGCGATGATAATTTGGAAACTATCAAGAAACGTTTGAACGTGTTTGAAACAAAAACTGCTCCTGTAAATTATTATTATAAAACCCTTGGAAAATACGTTGCCATTGATGGAATGGGAACCGAAAATGAGGTTTTTGACAGGATAACGGCAGTGCTCGATTCAAAGATTGAAAATCAAAAACACCCAGTAACAATACTATAAAAATCCGGAGACTTTTTCCGGTTAATATTGTTGTAATTACAACTAACTTTCACGATTATTCCAAACAGAGCTATATGTTTCTGATTCGGAATTAAATATACTATCAATCAAAACTATGGCAAGTTCAAACTTTGTAGATTACGTAAAAATATTTTGTCGTTCAGGCAAAGGAGGAGCAGGCTCAAAACACTTATACCGCGATAAACTGACACAGAAGGGTGGCCCCGATGGTGGCGATGGAGGTCGGGGCGGTCATGTTATTTTACGTGGCAGCAAAAATCACTGGACGCTTATTCACCTCAAATATGCCCGGCATATTTATGCCGGCGATGGTGGCGATGGCAGTCAAAGCCGTAGTTTTGGAAAAGAAGGTGAAGATAGGGTAATTGAAGTTCCATGCGGAACGGTCGTTTACGATGCCGAAACCGGTGAGTTTATCTGCGACATTACGCATGATGGGGAGGAAGTTATATTGATAAAAGGAGGACGCGGCGGACAAGGCAACTGGCATTTCCGTACTGCAACTAATCAAACACCGCGTTTTGCACAACCGGGCGAACCCTCTATCGAAAAAACGGTTATCCTGCAATTAAAAGTGCTTGCCGATGTCGGTCTGGTCGGTTTTCCCAATGCCGGAAAATCAACTTTGCTTTCAGTCGTTTCGGCGGCCAAACCCGAAATTGCCGATTATCCATTTACTACGCTTGTGCCCAATCTTGGGATCGTTTCCTATCGCGGCAATAAATCGTTCGTAATGGCTGATATTCCCGGAATAATCGAGGGCGCCTCCGAAGGTCGCGGGCTGGGCTTGCGTTTCCTGCGACATATAGAGCGTAACTCTATTTTACTGTTTATGATTCCGGCTGATACCGCCGATGTTACACACGAATACAATGTCCTGCTGAATGAATTAAAACAGTACAATCCTGAATTAATTGACAAACAGCGCATTTTGGCAATAACTAAATGCGATATGCTCGATGAAGAGCTGATTGCCGCGTTGAAAAAAGAGTTGCCAAAAGGAATCGAAACCGTATTTATCTCTTCGGTGAGCGGCATGGGAATTACGGAACTGAAGGATTTAATCTGGACTGAAATCAATAAAGAATCGAATAAGATTGTAGAAATCACGCATCGACCCATGCAAATTGTGGCTTTGGATGATAAAAGCGATGAGGATGAGGAAATGTTTGAAGATGACTTTTATGAAGAAGATGATGATATCAGCAAATACAAAGGAATAGGTTGGGATGAACTTTAGATAGTATATAGCAGTCAGCCCCCTAAATCCACTTTCGCCCCTCGCTTAAAGTAGAGACACAGCAAAGTGGACTTAAAGACCAAGGCTGATATATTTTTAATAAAATTTGAATCTAACTTTACAAGTTAGTCATGAGTTGGAAGTTTGCAGCGTGATAACATACGATTTACTCAATAAATTTAATGAAATTGCCCATTTTTGCACGACGCGTCAGGGCGGTGTAAGCGTGGGCAATTACACATCGTTTAATCTCAGTCCGTTTTCAGGGGACAAACAGGAGAACCAGCAGCGAAATCTTGAAATTCTTAGCCGACATGCCGGATTAAACGTTGAAAACATTGTTTTCCCGTTCCAAACGCATGGAACCGAGATACGGATAATCGATACAATATTTTCAGGGAAAGATTTGCCCGCGAAGAAAGAATTTCTCCATGGCGTAGATGCATTAATCACTAACGACCTGAACATTTGTATCGGCGTTACTACCGCCGATTGTGTCCCTTTGTTGTTTTACGATCCGGTAAAACAGGTTGTCGCCGTTGCACATGCCGGCTGGCGAGGAACCGGCGGAAAAATAGCTGAAAAAACGCTATCGGCTATGCAGGAAAGATTTGGAACCCAACCTAAAGATTTAAGAGTTGTGATCGGTCCTTCGATTTCAGTTCAGGTTTACAACGTAGGAAAGGATGTTTACGATCATTTTGAGGCAGCAGGCTTCCCTGTTTCAGCAATTTTTAAAACTGAAAACGAACAACTTTATCTCGATTTATGGAAAGCCAACCAATGGCTGCTTTTAAATGCGGGCGTCCCGCTCGAGCAAATTGAAATTTCGGGCATTTGTACCTATACGAATCATGAAAATTTTTTTTCTGCGCGACGCCTTGGTATTCAATCGGGACGAATGTTAAGCGGAATAATGTTGAAGTAGAAGAATGAAAATTAACATCTCAGATAGAATCAAAGAAGTTTGCCCTCAACTCTGTTTGGCAGTTTTGAAAGGTGAAGTCACGAACAGCCCTACAACCGATGCTTTATGGTCGGAAATACAGGCTGAAACAAAGCAGATTTCGTCGGTTTATTCTATTGAGGAAATAAATAAACGTCCTCAAATTGCCGCTACCCGTAAAGCTTATAAAGTTCTGGGAAAAGATCCTAACCGCTACCGGCCATCAGCCGAAGCTCTTTGTCGCCGGATTGTGCGTGGAATAGCGCTTTACAGGGTAAGCACTTTGGTTGATATTATCAACCTGGTTTCCATTCGCAGCGGAATTTCAATAGGAGGTTTTGACCTGGATAAAATTGAAGGAGATGTTGAACTGGGAGTAGGCAGTTCTTCTGATGAATTTAACGCAATCGGACGTGGGTTTCTAAACGTGGAGGGTTTGCCGCTCTATCGCGACAGCATAGGGGGAATAGGCACGCCCACCAGCGACAACGAACGAACTAAAATTTCGGAAAATACCACCAGAATTCTTGTGATATTCAATGGCTATGATGGGGCAAAAGGGCTTCAAACTGCCGTTAATCACGCCATTGAGCTGCTTGAAAAACAGGCAGGAATGAAAAAACACGAATTAGATTTTATTCCTTAATCATCCAGCTCACTCATCATTTTTTCCAGTTCTTTATCCAATTCATGAAGTTGTTTTTTGCAAAACTCCATTAATTCGGCAGCACGTTTCACCCTCTCGGAAATGATTTCCAGGTTCACATCAGTGTTACCTTCGAGTTCGGCCAGAATCTTCTCAAGTTCCGTTACAGCCTCGGTATAAGTAAGTTTGGATTTGGTCATGGTTTTAAAATTTTAATGGTTTGATGTTTGAAAAGTTTGAGGTTTTTGCCTCCACAATTTATCCTGTTTTCAGAAGTTTTATTCATCGGAGAAATGCACTAATACATGACGGTACGAATTGAAAATCTTAGATTTGGATACATATCCGATATATCTTTTCTGATTATCAACTACCGGTAAATTCCAAGCTCCTGTATCTTCGAAAATCTCCATGACTTTCTCCATTGAAAGATGGTGATTGATGGTTGCCGGAGGCGAAATCATTAATTTGTCGACGGTGAAACGATTGTAAAGTTCAGGCCGAAACATAATATTCCTGACTTCATCCAGTAAAACAACTCCCATTAGAACTCCTGAATCAGGATTTACCACAGGAAAGATATTGCGTTTTGAATGCGAAATTATTTTTACCAATTCACCTAAATTCATTTCAGGAGAAAGTACTATCAGGTCGGTTTCTATTACATTTTCCATTTTGAGTAAGGTAAGCACGGCTTTGTCTTTGTGATGTGTTATCAGCTCGCCCTTTTGCGCCAAACGCATAGCATACAAACTATGAGGTTCGAACAGGATGATGGTAAGGTACGACACAGTAGAAACGATCATCAAAGTCATAAACAAATTGTAACCTCCCGTGAGTTCTGCTATCAGAAAAATTCCTGTTAAAGGAGCATGCATAACTCCGGACATTAATCCCGCCATTCCTGCCAGCGTAAAGTTCCCTTCGGGCATGGGTAGTCCGAAAATTGTAAATAATTGTGCCACGACAAATCCGGTTAAAGCTCCGACAAACAAGGTAGGGGCAAAAATTCCTCCTACCCCTCCTGCTCCGTTAGTTGCAGCCGAGGCGAAGATTTTAAATCCGATAATTAACACTAAATAAATGATAAGTACCCAGGGATTGTCGCCCATATTTAAAAAGAAACTCCTGTCGAGAACCGATGTGGAATTTCCGTTAAGTAATTGGCCAATTGTATCATAACCTTCGCCATATAAAGGCGGAAAAATAAAAATGAGTAAACTCAGCATCAAACCACCGATGGCAAGTTTTGTGTATGGATTTTTAAACTTTCGAAAAAACCGTTCAATTTTATTCATTCCGCGTATAAAGTACAGGGAAACAAGCCCGCAGACAATGCCTAAAACTATGAGGTAAGGAATTCTTTCTACTGCAAAACTTTCGTAAGTAGTGAATTGAAACATAAATGAACTGCCCGAAAGGATGTAAGACGTTGCAGTGGCAGTTATCGAGGATATCAACAAAGGCACAATAGAAGTAAGGGTCATGTCGAGCATTAAAACTTCGAGCGTGAAAACCAAGCCCGCAATCGGCGCTTTAAAAATTCCACCAATAGCGCCGGCTGCTCCGCAACCCACCAACAACATCAACGTTTTTTGGTCGAGTTTAAAGAATTTCCCCAAATTTGACCCAATGGCCGAGCCGGTAAGTACGATAGGCGCTTCGGCTCCGACCGACCCTCCGAATCCGATGGTGATGGAACTTCCCACCAGCGAAGTCCATGTATTGTGTAGCTTTATTATGCTTTTTCGTTGTGAAATGGCGTACAAAATCCGGGTAATCCCATGACTGATATCATCTTTTACAATATAACGTACAAAAAGGGATGCAATCAGGATTCCAATAGCAGGAAAAACCAGATACCAATAGTTTACATCGTTCCGGCTGAAATTATCGGTAAGCAATGTTTGAATGAGATGGATGGATGATTTGAGTAAATACGCAGCCAATGCCGAAAAAATTCCGACTACAAAGCTTAGAATCAAAACAAAATGATGTTGCTTGATATGTAACTCACGCCAAGCAATCATTTTTAAATACCAACCGTTATAACCCATACCTTATTCCGAAAATAAACAGGCACAAAGATACAGAAATATTTCAGGCAGGAAAAATAAATTAGTTAAACAACATGGTCAACGGATTTAAACGCCTTTACCGTTAAATATAATTTCAAGCGTCAGCACCATTATTTTTAAATCGTTCATAAGAGACATGTTTTCGACATAGATAATGTCATAATTCAGGCGCTCAATCATTTTTTCGATAGTATCGGAATACCCGATTTTTATGGGTCCCCACGAAGTAAGTCCGGGTCTGATTTTATAAAGCAGGCAATAATAAGGAGCTTCTTCGATGATTTGATTTATATAGTAGCGGCGTTCGGGACGGGGCCCCACTATGCTCATCTCACCCCTTAAGATATTCCAGAACTGAGGTAGTTCATCAATGCGGTATTTGCGCAATATTCTTCCTACTGGCGTAATTCTTTCGTCATAAGCACTACTTAATTTGGGTATTCCGTTTTCCGAACCGACATACATGGTGCGGAATTTTATGATTTTAAATGTTTTGCCAAGATAACCTATGCGTTCCTGTTTATAAAAAGCCGGACCTTTCGAATCCCGTTTAATTTGAATTGTAAAATACAAAAACAGGGGAGATAAAACCACCAAAGCGATTGCCGATACAACTATATCAAAAAATCTTTTCATACTTACCTGCCAGTCGGGCATATTCAGGTCTGTAATGCTCACCAGCGGACTCATTCCTATCGTGCTGATTCGGGCACTGCCGGTCAGGATTTCATACAACCGGGGAGTAAATCTTATATTAATATTATACCGATAAAGGGCATTAATATAGGTAAAAAGCTTTTGTTCATCAGTTTCGTCGAGTGCAATAATCGATTCCTCTATTTGATGGTTTGTTATTATCGATTCAATCTGATGCATATTCCCGATAATTTTATCGTTCGGTACGGCAACATTTTGATCCACAGCAACGAATCCGACCAAATTGTTTCTGCCGGCATTTTTTTCAAACTCGGCGGCTATTTTCATGGCATTTTTGCCGGTGCCAATAATCACGGTGTTAACGCTCCACTTTTTTGTTTTGTAGTGCTGATTAATATCGGCAATGAGTACCGACCTGAAAAAGTAAGTGACAAAAAACAAAAGTCCGAATAAAACCAACAACGAATAATAATAGTATTCGTACGACACCACTATGTCATCGAGCATCAGTACAAAAAAGATAGAAATAGAAATGATGGCCGATGCTGCAAGGGTAGTAAGTATAAGTGTCGTTCTCGATTGTTTTTCGGGATGCAGGTAAAATCCTGACAAATAATGAATAAAAGCACAACTCAAAGGAAAAATAATCAAACTCGAAAAATAATTGTAGTTTGGAATGAAAATATTTACATTCTCGAAAATTTGAGCATCGTTTACTGTACGACGAAACAACATGAACAGCACCCAAACGATGAGCGATGCCAACATGTCATAAACTATAAATTTTATTAAAAGCTTTCGTTTATTCATTATTCATTGCCTGATAATTTGAATAACATTTCCTTTTCCAAGTTTGATAACCGAAGAAATGTCCCGCCCGATACATTCATCTTGTCGAAATGCAACTGTGTAATCGACAGCCGATTTTATTTCATCACTAATATCCGAGAAACTCTGTGGCACCGGATCCCCGTTCACATTAGCCGGGGTAAAAATAACCGGACTTCGGAATCGTGAACACAACGATTTTGAAAAATATTCATTTGTAACCCTTATTGCTACCGATTTACCAACCGAAACCACATTGTCGGGCAGATTTTTCGCATTTTCAAACAGAATAGTTAATGGCTTTTCGGACAGATCAATTAAATCCCATGCCATATCAGGAACTTCATCTACATAAGCCTGCAATCTTGAAACATTATCAAGTAATACAATCATTACATCTCTTGCTTCGGATTTTTTTATTTTCACTATTTTTTCAACAGCATTCTTATTAGTCGCGTCACAACCTAAGCCCCATCCCGAATCTGCCGGATAGAGTATAACACCACCTGATCTGAGCACCTCAACAGCTTTTTTGAGTTCATCTTTTACATCTTCCATACCACGGTTTGTTAACTTGCGTCATCGCCTTGCGGAAATTATATCACAAGGTTAATAAATAACGTAAGTAACTTGGTTTTATTTTTACTGTACAATTATATTTAATGATTATCCGCAAAAGCACCTAAAACTTCAAAAAAATGGTTCGGTGCGCTGCACCTTATCATCTCTATGATTAATGATAACTACATATAGCAACTGTACTACGTACCTAAATAATTGAATGCTATGCTGTATACACATTTAAGGGACAGAGTCCCGTTATTATATGTAGAAAATAATCAAACCCCAAAACAAAGGTGCAGCGCACCGAACCCTGAATTAGGCTAAATTTGCGGATAATCATTTTATATTTATTTATTCGCCGGAATATTCACTATTGCACACAAAAGTAGCCTATTTATTTTCAAAAAAAGCCATAAAAACATACAGTATTTCGATGTATTTCGCCTGTTTATAAGCCAATGTAAAAAGAACCAGAATATGGTTATTTCTTTTTTTGAGGTGCTATGAAAAATAGTTTGCTATTCTATACAATGCAAAGTCTTTGTCTTTTATGCCATAATTATTAGAGACGAATCTATTAATTTTACCATTTAATCTTTCGGCCTTTGCATTAGTTTGT
>JAJFVH010000185.1 GCA_021371875.1 Bacteroidales bacterium | reverse complement strand
ATTCCCCGTAGGGGATAAACAATTCATCCCCTACGGGGAAAGATTCAACAACGGATTTACCATTTTTCTATTGCTGTTTATCGCCTACGGCGAACCATTTACATTATTCATTACAACTTAATCCTTAACTAAACGACATTGTATTATAAATTGTGAATAAAGTCTCAAAAGGAGTCATTGTAAAACTGAATTTTATGGGCTAATATTCAAGTTTTATAGGCTAATATTTTCGAAGGCAATTAATTCATGTTTTTGTTGAAGGTGCTCTTTATTGAAAATAGATTGTTCCGATATTTCTCCTACTTGTTTACAGGTACTTTTTTGACATGATGTTACCGATAATAAAATAAATGTAACGTGCCATAAAGTATTGTAACCGGTTAGATATTTTGTGATAATTAGAAATATAAAAGTCGATTTTATTATACATATCTTTGTAAAATGTAATTGCGAATCATAAAAAATGTATATAAGTAAAAAGACAATATCATAAGTTAAACATTAAAATCTAATAAGTATGGTAACATAAAACAACTTTAAATTTACTAATTTCCAGTATTAAAAATAATGTAAAATCAATGAATTAAAATTCTATGAAAATCACAACTTTTAAAAAACAAATTATTTATGTGTTTTTCTTATTGTTACTCCCGGCTTGGACTTTTGCACAAACTGTAACAGTAAAAGGAACAATAACAGACGAACAAGGTGAAACACTCCTTGGCGTAAACGTAAAAGAAGTTGGTACTTCGAATGGTACGATTACCAATTTTGAGGGTAAATACGAAATTAAAGTTGCAAGCAATTCTTCTTTAGTATTTACTTATATCGGCTACAAAAGCAAAACAGTTCAGGTAAGAGGACAACAAACAATTAATGTTAGACTTGAATCTGATGTTTTGGGTCTCGATGAAGTAGTAGTAGTTGGGTATGGTGTTCAAAAGAAGAGCGACATCACAGGTTCTATCACCTCAGTGGATGTATCGAAAATCCGCGACGTACCATCTTCAAGTATTACTAAAGCTTTACAAGGTAAAACCGCCGGTGTTGAAATTCAAAACATGTCAACCCGTCCGGGTGGCGATACCCGAATAAGAATTCGTGGTGAACGTTCTTTAACTGCCAGTAACGATCCGCTGATTGTAGTGGACGGAATTCCTTTCGAAGGCAGTTTGAATGATATTGCTTCAGACGATGTTGCATCTCTCGAAGTTTTAAAGGATGCTTCTGCCACAGTAATTTATGGTTCTCGTGGTGCAAACGGTGTTATCATTATTACCACAAAAAGAGGTAAATCGGGTGAAGTAAAAGTTACCTACAATGGTTATCAGGGTATTACCCAGGTTGCCAGAGAATATCCGGTTTACAACGCCGAAGAGTTTGTTAATTTCCGTACAGTTGCCGGTTATACCGATTACCTTCCCGACGAAAAAGAATCCATGCTTTTAGGTCGCGAAACCTATTGGCAGGGTTTATTGTATCAAACCGGTCAAACTTCAAATCACGAAGTTAACATTTCGGGGGGTACTAAAGCATCTCAATATTCAGTTTCAGGTGGTTACTATAATGAAACGGGGGTGATGCCCGGCATGGGATATAAACGGTTTAATTTGCGCTTTGCCCTCGACCAGGAAATCGGTAAATATGTGAAAGTTGGGTTAACTTCTATGAATTCTTATGCTATTACCGACGGACAATCAGCAAGTCCCCTGTGGTCGCTTGTTTCATTAAGCCCTCTTGCCACACCTTATAAAACAGATGGTACTTTAAATGAACGTCCGGGTTATCCTACCGAAGAAACTTACAATCCATTAACAGTATTAGATGATACCCGCTGGAAAGAACAAAACCGTCGTATGGCTTCTTTTAATTCTTTATATGGAGAAGTTAAACTTTATGATGGCTTAAAATACAGATTAAACGTGGGTGTTGACATCAGCGATGGTAAATACAACAACTATTACGGAAGTAATACTTCATTCAGAGATGGAAAAGCCAGTAGCGCTCAGGTTCAGAATAATGATAACTTGTCGTACACCATCGAAAATTTGTTGACTTATGACAAGACTTTCGCCGAAAAACATCGCCTCGGCATTACTGCCATGTATAGTGTTCAGGAAAAAGAAAGCACAAGTTCGCGCATGGATGCAACCAACATCCCTGCGGATTATCTGCAGTACAACAACTTTGCACTGGTTGACCCTCTTAATATCAGCGTTCCAAGTTCTAACAATAACTATTCAAAATGGGGTTTGATTTCGTATATGGGACGTATCAATTATGCTTATGAAGACAGGTACCTTGTTACAATTTCTGGTAGAGCCGATGGATCATCGAGATTAGCGCCCGGCAATCAATGGCATTCATATCCTGCTGTTGCATTGGGTTGGAATATTGTTAACGAATCGTTTATGAAAGAACAAGATGTAGTAACAAACCTGAAACTTCGCGCCGGTTACGGACAAACATCCAATACCTCAGTTAATCCTTACAGCACATTGGGAGGTTTGTCAGGAGCTGTATATAATTTTGGCTCTACAGGGGTTAAAGGTTATTATGTTTCCAGCTTACCAAATACGAAATTAGGTTGGGAATACACCACTTCAACCAACTTAGGTGTCGATTTTGCGTTTTTTAAGGGAAGAATTTCCGGTTCTGTGGATGCATTCTTACAACAAACTCATGAATTGTTACTTGGTAAGTCCCTGCCTCCATCTCAAGGTGTACCGGGTTCTTATATGGAAAATATAGGATCAACACAAAATAAAGGATTGGAAGTTGTATTGAATGGTACCATTATCCGCCCCCAATCCGATGGTTTTGGGTGGGATGTGAGCGCTAACGTATCCATCTACCGTGGTAAAATCTTAGAGTTACAAGATCCTTCCATTACACAGGATATCGGTAACGGTTGGTTTGTCGGACAACCTCTTAGTTCAATTTACGATTATGTGAAAACAGGTATCTGGCAATTAGGTGAAGAAACTGAAGCGGCTACTTACGGAGCTGAACCGGGTGATATAAAATTTTTAGACTTTGCAGGGGCAACCGATGAAGAGGGAAACCCGATAGCCGATGGAAAAATCACGGATGCCGACCGTAGGGTTATCGGTTCGTCGGAACCCGATTTTCAGGGCGGTTTCTCATCATACTGGACATTTAAAGGCTTTGATTTGTCGGTTGTAACTTATTTCCGTGTGGGAGGTATGATTGCCAGTACGGTACACATGCCGAACGCTTATTTCAACCGCTTGGATGGAAGGCGAAATAACCTGAAAGTGGATTACTGGACTCCTGAAAATCCAACCAATGATATGCCAAAACCCGATAAAAATATCGATGCTAACAGAACCAATGTGTTAGGCTATTTCGATGGTTCGTTCTTAAAAGTCAGAAGTATCAACTTCGGTTACAATTTCTCCAAAAGTATTACCGATCGCATTAGTAAAGGAATGTCTTTAAGATTATATGGCACGGTAACCGATCCGTTCATATTCTTCTCTCCTTATGTTGATGCCGGCGGCGTTGATCCTGAACCAACTGGAACCGGAAGCGGAACAGATGCAATTAGCCTGCCTACCAGAACATTAACTGTAGGTCTTACAACGCCACCAACGCGTAAATTTATCATTGGTTTAAATGTTAAATTCTAAATCTAAATAAAAATGACTAACAAGATAAAAAACATAGCATTTGCCATAACACTACTTTTTATGGCTTCATGTTCAGATGTGTTGGTTGAAGAACCGAAATCACTTCTGACCGCGAAATTCCTTGAAACACCAAGTGGTGTAAATGCTGCCTTATATTCAGCTTATTCCGATCTTCGCTATTTTTATGGTGGTGAAGGAGGTTTAAGTGTAACTTGTGCCGGAACCGATGAATGGCAAAAGGGACCGGATGGAAATACTGCAATTAACTTATATAGTTCCTCATTGGCATCGGAAGGCTTGATGGGAAATACCTGGAACTGGGGTTATACTTCTATTAATACCACCAATGCAGTCATAAAATATGCTGCTGCTTCGGGGATGTCGGAAGCTGATGCTAAACGCGTGGTTGCAGAAGCGAAGTTTATACGCGCCAGCTGGTATTTTACATTAGTACAATTATATGGCGCTCTGCCGTTGAGTTTGGAATTTATATCCGAACCTTCGACGGAAGCGATCAGAAATCCGGTACAAGATGTGTATGCTGCCATAGTAAGCGATCTGGAAACTGCTAAAGTAGATTTACCCGCTACAACGGATCAACCCGGTAGAGCAACAGCTGCTGCTGCTTATCACCTATTGTCGAAAGTTTATCTTACCAAGGCAACCAATACTGACGCAAAACAAGCCACAGACTATCAGAATGCGTATGATAATGCAAAATATCTGATTAATAATGCCGGATTGTATAAGGTGGCATTATTAAAAGATTATGCTGATGTTCATAAACCTCGTAATGAACATAATTCCGAAATTTTGTTTACTGTTGAACGTAATACCGATAAAAATTATAACGATTACGATCCTAATGTAAACGGAAATAAAAATAACAGAAGCAGTTTCTTCTTCAGGCCCAATTATTCGTCTATTGTTGCTGGTTTAATCCGTACAATTGAATATGGTCGTCCCTGGCATCGTGTACGTCCTACCAATTATTTATTGGAAAAAGTATTTGAAGACAAAACGGAAGATACCCGTTACAATACATCTTTCCAAACTGTATGGCTCGTAAATGATGTAGCTAATGTAGCGGATAAATCATTTAAAACCGGCGATACTGCTATCTGGTTGCCCGGAACAGAGACTTACAGAAAAGCGAAAGCATTGAAAATTTTCGCACCTTCACAATATTATGACAACGTGATGAGTGACGGTTCGAAACAAACTTTGTCTATTTATCCATCCCTGACTAAATACGATGATATTGATCGTCCGTTAGTTGCCGATGCATCTGTTCGTCCGTTTATTGTTTTCCGTTTTGCCGAAACTTACCTGATAGCCGCCGAAGCTGCCATGTATCTGAATAAACCGGCCGAAGCGGTTGATTTAATTAACGTGGTTCGCGAACGTGCTGCTTATAATCCAAAACGCTCCGATGCAGATAATGCGTTGGCCGTTCAACGAATGAAAGGTAGAACGCCAAATATGACTGATAAAGATCAAGGTATCAACTTTATACTCGATGAACGCAGCCGTGAGCTTTGTGGCGAATATATGCGTTGGTATGATCTTGCACGAACACGGACTACTGATGGAAAAGTCATGTTGTTAGAGAGAATTCGCAATTTAGTTCCGGAGATTCCTGCTAAAAACACAATTAAGGATTTCCATGTTCTACGTCCGATACCTCAAAGCCAATTGGATTTAACATCGAACGAGTTCCTTAACAATCCGGGTTATTAATCATCTTCAAATTAAATTATAATGAAAAAGATAAATATTATTCCAAAGTTTTTTTCACTCGTATTACTAATGTCTATGGCATTGGTAAGTTGCGACGTTGAGAATGACGCGTTTACCATTGGAATCAACGATTTCAATGATAGAATAACGTCTGTTGACAAAGAAATAGCTGCTCCTGGCGACACTGTAATAATGACTGGTACAAATCTGGATCAGGTATATAAAATTATGCTTAATAATGACAATGTACCCGTAAAATATGTTGCTACTCCTACTCAATTGAAAATAGCAATTCCGGGAAGCGCTCCTCTGGGCGATGTGGTTACATTCAACGTTTTCTTTACAGGGAAAGGGTTGGCACAACGTGCTATTGCTATTCAATCGCCTCCTACTATCCTTAAGGTTACGCCTTCTGCAGCTCAACCCGGAACCACTATCAAAGTGTTAGGGAAAGAATTGTATAAAGCCGTAAAAGTTTATGTTGGCGATGTAGAAGTTCCATTTACAGTGGTTGACGATAAAAATCTGACTTTGGTACTGCCCGTTGGGTTTACCGGAGGCGCTGTAAAAATTGTTTCTGCTACAGGCAGCGAAACTTTAAGTCAGACAATTATTTTAGGAACTGAGATTATTTTGAATGACTTCGATGGAACTGCTCAATACTTTAAAGGTTCGAGCAACAATGGAAACATCGATGCTAAAGTAGAAGTAACTGGTGATTTCCCGAATTTGAAATACTGGACACTTCCTATAGCCAATAAAGCTTCAAGTTGGGGTGGTAATTTCGACTTATATCTTTTGGATACAGGTGTGCCAGTTTATACCAGAGACAAGGTAACTTTGGTAATTGATATCAAAGCAAGTAAAGCGATGAATGTATCCATCATGGTGGAAGACAAAACAGCTGCAGTTTATGGATTGACTAAAGGAGTTACTGCAGAATGGCAAACCATAGCAATTCCTTTTGTTGATATGGGCTCCGGTTATGGAAATAACGGTCCCGATCCGGTTCCTGATTTTAATATGCTGAAAGGCGTTAAAATTCAACCACCTGCAGGTTCCTCTGCTGGTAATTTTGGAGAAAGTGTGTCCATTGACAATGTCAGATTTCTTATTGCTAACTAAAAGATCGATTATATATGAAAGTCTTAAATAATATAACAAAAATCGCATTTGCACTGCTTTTGATACTTTTCACAGCATCAAGTTGTGAAGAAAGCGCTTCATTAAGTATCGATCCAATGCAGGTAAATGAACCGTTCACATTTACACCTTCACATGGAGCAGCTGGTACTTTGGTCGAAATATCGGGTACAGGACTGAATACTGTAACTAAGGTTTCGTTTAATGTGAAAGAAGCAACCATTGTGTCGAAAACGGATGATAAAATTACAGTTACCGTTCCTACCGGTTCAATATCGGGTAAAATCAAATTACTTAAAGGGAGCAATGTTGTAATTTCTGCTACTGATTTTACTATCGACAATACGCTTATTCCTACAATTGCCAGTTTTGATCCTGCCATTGCGGGAAGTAACGAAACTGTAACTATTACGGGAAGTATGTTGGATAAAGTTGATTCGGTTTATATCGGAACTTTGAAAGCAACTATTTTAGATGGTAAAACTGCATCACAAATGCAAATAACCACTCCCGCAGGTTTACAAACTGCGAAAATCAGGATGTTCTACAATTATGTAACGGATTATGGTATGGTTAAAGTGGCTGAGTCGGTAAGCGATAAACAACTTTCGCTGAAACTTGCCACTATCGAATCTATTTCACCTGATATTTCAACTTTGAATATAGGAGATGAATTAACATTCATAGGTTCGTTATACAGCAAAGTAACTTCAGTTAAATTTGGAACGATTGAAGCAACATTTACCGTCGTTTCGGATACTGAAATGAAAGTTACTGTTCCTGCCGGAGCAACAACCGGTACTATCACGCTTGTTGTACCCGATGGTTCTACAGTGCATGCTGTAAATTATACGGTTACATTGCCTGCAATCACAAGTTTCTTCCCTTTCAAAGGCGCTGTAATTCTTGCTCCGGGCACAAGGGATATAACCCTTACCGGAACTAAACTTGATTTGGTAACAAGCGCAAAGGTAGGTACCTATAATGCTGAGATCATGGCGCAAAGTGCAACAAATCTTACTATCAAGATTCCAGGAACTACTACCGGGACTATATCATTAGTTTCAAAAAATGGCATAGTAAATAGTACAACACCATTTATAATTACAGGTGATTTCTGGCTTGCCGATTATGACAATATGTTTACTCCGGTTCGGTTATTTAATGAACCTATGTATACCGGTGCAAGTGGAAGTGAATCGTGGGCAGATGCAACTCAAAATTCAAAGACTATAGTTGCAAGTGGTCAGGCAAGAGGAAATTATCGCAGCTTTACAGTTACTTTCCCAGCTACCGGTGGCTCGCCAAGATTGTATTTCAGAGGCGATCAGGGAAGTTCTGCCAATCCCGCTAATGATAGATTCTTGCTTTATACGAATAGTTCACAAGGGGTGACCTTTGAATTTGATATTGCCTGGGATCTTATTCCTGCAGTAATGGTTGATGCCAATAACAAGGTCGATCTTAAAATGGTGTTCTTTAATGCTGATCAGGCTCTCGGAGGCGGATATGGATATTATTCAGATCATATTTTAGTTCCTTATGGTGGTCCCGGTGTTTGGCAACATGTTGTTGTTGATACTTACCAAACACGCGTTGGACCTAGTGGTCCTATGTATGATACCACAGTCCCGGCTGTAAGCGCTCAAAAATTTGCACCTAACAACTGTAGAATTATTTGTGTTATGTTCCAGGGAGCATATAACAGCGCTGCCGCAAGTCAACAGATGACAGTGAACTTTGATAATGTGAAGTTCAAAATTCAATAAATTTTTTCATTTAAAAAATGTCCGTGGGTGAAATGCCCACGGACATTTAATTAAAATTTAAAATATGGAGTTCATATTTCTTAAAAAATTTTCTTTTCTTTTTTTTCTTTTTTTTCTTGTAGGATGTAATTCGCAGACAGATGAACTTCAGATTGAGACCCCGGTAGAGGAGGAGTCAGATTTAGTGCGTCCCACTAATTTAGATCAATACAATCAGGTAACAGAAGGCTTAAAGGATTATTACAAAGATTATTTTTATATAGGTGCAGCCATTGAACCAAACGCTTTGGATAATGCAAACGATGTAAAACTTTTAAAAAGACATTTCAACAGCCTTACTGCCGAAAACGTGATGAAATGGTCGTCATTGCAACCGATTGAAGGAACTTTCCGTTTTGAAAATGCAGATAAAATTCTTGCGTTTGCTCAGGAAAACGGTATGCAGGTGAGAGGTCACACGCTTTGTTGGCATAATCAGGTTCCCGATTGGATTTTTAAAGATGGAGCCAATACGGCATCGAAAGAATTGGTTTTACAACGACTACGTACTCACATCAACACGGTGATAACACATTTCAAAGGAAAAGTTTATGCTTGGGACGTGGTGAACGAAGTAATTGCCGATGACAGTAATATTTATAGAAGCTCTAAATGGTATGGAATCTGTGGCGAAGATTTTATTATTGAGGCATTTAAAGCTGCAAGAGCAGCCGATCCCAACGCTAAATTATTTTATAATGACTATTCGGCAACAAACGCCACTAAAAGAGATAAAATATATAACCTATTAAAAAAATTAAAGGATTTGAATCTGGTTGATGGAATGGGTCTGCAAGGACACTGGAATATTTCAGCCCCATCCAACGAACTAATTATTGCCGCCTTTGACAAATATAAATCATTAGGAATTGAATTACAGATAACCGAATTCGATGTATCGGTTTATACATCTAATTCTCAAACCCAAAGTTCATTTACATCGGAATTATCTCAACAACAAACACTTGCTTACGCACGATTTTTTAACTTATTCAGAATTTACAAAAATGATATTACCGGCGTAACATTCTGGGGAGTTGCCGATAATCATACTTGGTTAGATACTTATCCGGTAACAACCGGTCGTAAGAATTATCCTTTCCTTTTTGGTACCGATTACAATCCGAAACAAGCATATTTTACTGTTATAGATTTTTAAATTTCCTTACTTTTACGTTGTTTACAAAATAGAATTTGGGTAAACAAAACAACCTTAATTCATTATAGGTATTGTGTTTTTTTAAGTGAACATATTTAAAATGTTATTATGAAAAAGATTTATTTTACCGGACTATTATTTATATTCGGAATAGTTGCTATTTCGTGTAAAAACGAACCTGCCGTTAACGCTACCACAGTTGAACTGACGGTAAAAAATGAAAATGGAGCTGTTGTTCCATATATCCCGGTGTATTTATTTAACACTTCATCCGCGGTAGAAGCTGGCAAAACCCCCGCCAGAGCTATTACATCGGGAATCACCAATAGTCAAGGCCTTGTAAAGATTTCGTTGGAGAAAGTTGGTAACCTCGACAAAGAACCCACTCTTTATTTTACTGTACTTGAAAGGCCGTTGAGTTTGGAATATAAGGTTTTAGGTACACTTGAATTGAAAGTGTCGAAAAATCAGCCTTCAATTATTTCCGATGAACTTCAAATTTCAAACAGAAAGCTACAATACCCTTATGGAATTATTCCCACCGCTTTCGATTCAGAATTGGCAAAAGATGAATATGATCGGTGGAAAACTACCCAGATTGTAAACTGTTCTGGTGGATTAAGAGTTATTGCCAACCCAAGCAATTTAACATTGGTCGAAGCAATGGGCTTTGGAACATTGCTCTCGGCTTATGCGGGTGATCGTACGACTTTCGATGGACTTATGACTTTTTATAACAGCAAACGAACCACGGAGGCTAAAAACATGATGGGATGGAAAGTTACCTGTGATGGAATTGTAGAACGCGCAAGCGCCACAGATGGTGATGTTGATGTCGCCTTTGCCAATATTATAGCTTACAAACAATGGGGAGGTTCTTATCTTGACAAAGCAAAGGAGATTATCGGATTAATAAGAAACAATCTGATTCTCGATTGCACTGTGAATGGCAGTAATGTCAAAATTTTGGCTCCGGGTTGTTCCAATGGGCAACCTTATGGTGGATGCGGAGAGACTGACATTATGTATCACACTCCTGCATATTTTAGAGTTTTTGCCAGAGTTACAGGTGACCAAACCTGGAATCAATTGGCTGATGATACATATAAATTATTGAATGCTTCGGCAAATCCAACTACTGGGCTTGTACCTGACTGGCAAACCGCGAGTGGAACTCCCGGTCCGGCCGGAAGAGTAGGGTATTTTGGGTATGATGCTTGCCGGGCCCCATGGAAGTTGGCATTAGACTATCTTTGGAATGGAAACACGGAAGCAAAAAACTGGTGTGTGAAAATTTCCAACTGGGCTTATGGGGTAGGCGCCGAAAATATAGTGGATGGATATGAACTTAACGGGACGCCAAGAGGTAACAATGGATTAAATAGCGCTTTCCTTGGAGGATTTACCGTATCGATGATGGCAAATGATTACACAAAAGTTAATAATTTTGCCACAGTACTTGCCAGGTTAAACGATACTTATTGGTTTAACTTGAATACAAGAGTGTTGTATTTGTTCGCGCTGACAGGGAATTTCTGGGAACCGGACATTTGATTCCCGATAAAACAGAATCACTTCTGAGAATAAAACTAATTTTTACAATAATAAATAGTCAACAAATTGATGAAATCCAATTTATTAATATCATTATTTCTAATATTATCTTTTTCAAATCTTCAGGGACAAGGCATTGAATCATTTGTTACTACGAATAAAGAATCGGAATGTTTTACCCTGACAGAGCAAGGTGTTACTGTGCCTTTATTAATTGACAGCGCCGATTTTATTGGCGTACATCGTGCAGCCACCAATTTACAGCTTGATTTTAAAGCTGTAACCGGAACGCAGGTTTTGTCTTTCTCTTACTTGCCGGCTCAAAAAAAATCACTTTTGATAATTGGCACCCTGGGTAAAAGCAAGTTCATTGATCAATTGTTACAAAAAGGACTCTTG
>JAJFVH010000181.1 GCA_021371875.1 Bacteroidales bacterium | reverse complement strand
GAAACCCCGAAGATGAAACTGACATCAAACGCAAAGCACACAAGAGTATCGCCACGAGCATGTACATGAAATTTTAAACTTTTCTTTGCGTTTTGTAAAATACTGAATACTATATAAATAATAATTATAAACACATGAAACATTTATTCAATCAGGCTTTAATCAAAAAGCATGAAAATTTAGAATTCACTGTTCCCCCTTCGGGGGTTAGGGGGCTTTATTTACATATAAAAATTTCTATTGTTCTGATGGGGCTTAGTTTGGTAGTTCCGGTATCTTCTCAGACTTACGAAAAACGCTGTTTCAGAATAATGTGTTACAATGTCGAAAATTATTTCGACTGCATAGATGATTCGCTTACGAACGATGCAGAATACCTGCCAGGAGGGATGAGGGCGTGGAACAATGATAAATATCAGAAAAAACAAGCCAATATAGCTAAAGTAATCACTGCTGTCGGGGGTTGGGATGCCCCGGCATTGGTCGGCTTGTGCGAGATAGAAAGTGAAAAGTGCATGTGGGATTTAACCCGCTATTCAGGGCTGAAAAATCTGAAATACAAATTTCTGCATCACGAATCGCCCGATGCCCGGGGCGTTGACGTGGCCTTGCTTTATCAACCCGATATGTTTCGTCCGGTACACGATGAAGCCATTCGGATTAATTTTCCTTCGGCGCCTCACAGCAAAACGCGTGATTTGCTGTTTGCCTCAGGGGTTGTTCCTACGGGCGACACGTTGCATGTGTTTGTTTGCCATTTTCCTTCCAGGTTGGGTGGCGAGCTTGAGTCGGAAGACAGACGCATGTTTGTGGCCTCCGTTTTGAGGAACAAAGTGGATCGTATTTTTGCAAACAATCCACAGTCCAACATAATTATCATGGGCGATTTTAACGATTATCCGACAAATAATAGTATGCTCGAAGTGCTCAAAGCGCTTCCTCCCAATGGAGGAGATATATCGGAACAAACATTGTATAACCTTATGTATCCGATCCACAAATCGGGGAAAGGTTCGCACAAATATGAGGGAGAGTGGGGCGCTCTGGATCAGATAATTGTTTCGGGAAATTTACTGAACGCCATGGGTGGTTTTTATACACTTGCAACAGATGCCCATGTTTTCGATGCCGATTTTTTACTCGTGGATGATGATAAGTTTTTAGGGAAACAACCCTTCAGGACATATACAGGAATGAAATATCAGGGCGGATTTGCTGATCATTTGCCAGTGTATGTCGACTTTTGGTATTAATTATGAATACTCGGAACTCAAAATAATTTTATGGACGTTCAACTTTTTATTCCCTGCTATATCGATCAGCTTTATCCCGAAACAGGATTTAATGTGATAAAAATTCTTGAAAAAGCGGGCTGTAAAGTTCATTACAATCCGCGACAAACCTGTTGTGGCCAACCTGCTTTTAATAGTGGGTACTGGAAGGAAACGACAGCTTTTGCGCAAAAATTTCTTACTGATTTTGATGCCGAGATGCCGATTGTTTCGCCATCGGGTTCATGTTCGGGTTTTATTATTCATCATTATCATAAAGTGTTACGCGACCAACCTGAATTTTTGGCAAAACACGAAAAGATGAAGACTAATATTTTTGAATTGTCAAATTTCCTGGTGAATATCCTGAAGGTGGACAATCTGGGGGCGAAATTTCAGCATAAAGTAACTTTTCACGATTCCTGCTCGGCTTTACGCGAGTACGGCATAAAGGATGAACCCCGTAAATTATTGTCGAAGGTTGAAGGACTTGAGTTGATTGAAATGAACGAAAGTGATACTTGTTGCGGTTTTGGAGGTACATTTGCCGTAAAAAACACAGCAATTTCAACAGCAATGGCTGCAAATAAAATACGCAATGCGCTTGAAACCG
>JAJFVH010000164.1 GCA_021371875.1 Bacteroidales bacterium | reverse complement strand
TTTCATGTGTTTATAATTTATATATCTGCCCCCTAACCCCCTAAAGGGGGAATAATACAGGTACTTTGAGTTTTGTTATTTTATAATCATCTCCTTGTGTGTCCTGATTTTTAATCTCGGTCATGGGGGTTTCATCTGTTTTTGAAGTGAGTTGCAGTAATTAAATTTCTTCTTTGTTGTAAAGTGCACCGGGACCTGATTCGCCGGTTCGGATACGATAAGTTTCTTCAATATCGTAAACGAAGATTTTTCCATCGCCGGTTTCGCCTGTCCATGCTGAACTGAGTATGGCTTTTACTGTTTTTTCCAAATTTACATCGCGTATAACTATCGAGATCATTCGCCGTTGAATGTAGCCCGATTTGAATACTTGTCCGCGAACAATCTGTTTTTCTGTCGATTTTCCAAGGCCTGTTATGTCCCAATACGAAAACCAGTCGATGTCGGCATCGTACAATGCCTGTTTTACATCTTCAAATTTTGACTTTCGAATTACCGCTTCAATTTTTTTCATATTCGTTTTGTTTTTAATTCCTATCGTATTATAATATATTTATTTGTTTTTATCGTTTTATTGTGCAATTTCTCACTTAAATGAATTAAATGCCGTCAATAGGTATAATATTATATTTTCGAGTGCAAAAGTACATTATTAGTTTTAATTGACAAAACAAAATGACAAATAAAATAGGTTAAATAAAGAAATATGTAGTATATATTAATGATAATATAACATAATAACAAATAAATATAATATTAGCTTACATTAAAAATAAAGACAGACTATTTCTCACGAAGTAGTCTGCCCGAAACAATAAAACTAAAAAACACACGATTTTAAATTCTTTTACGTAGTTTGCTGATATTCGATTATTATTTTGATAATTATCGTTTTTATCGTCAATAATAAATTATGGGCTCGAATCAGATAATTTTTAATATTTTTATAATTGATATACAAAGACTTTCGATGTTGAAATCGAAAGTCTTTGTGTGTAAAGAATTAATTGTATGCTTTCTCGCCGTGTTCGTAGTAATCCAGACCGTTTTCTTCTTCTTTCTTGGTTACACGTAAACCTATGCTGTGTTTAAGTCCCAAGAAAAGAACCAAGCCTGTACCGATTGCCCAAGCGGCAACCGCTCCGACACCTATCAACTGGGTTACCAACAAATCGGTTCCTCCACCGTAAAATAAACCTTTGATTCCGTTTCCTTCGGCAAATAAGCCAACCATGATGGTTCCGAAAGCCCCGTTTATGGCATGTACCGAAATTGCACCAACAGGATCATCTATTTTTACCACCTTATCAAAAAATTCTACTGCAAACACTACAAGTGTACCTGCCATTAATCCTATTAATATGGCTCCTCCCGGTGTTACCGTGTCGCAACCGGCGGTTATTGCTACAAGTCCGGCCAAAACGCCGTTTAATGACATGCCTAATCCCGGTTTTCCATAGCGAATCCAAGTGATTGCAAGCGCTGCGATACCTCCGGCTGCAGCAGCGGCATTAGTTGTTACAAATATGTTGGCTACCAATTCCGGGTTGGACAGGCTTAATGTGGATCCCGGGTTAAAACCGAACCATCCCAACCAAAGTATAAATACGCCTAATGCACCCAAAGTAATGCTATGCCCCGGTATTGCGTAAATTTTACCATTTTTATATTTACCGATACGTGGACCGAGTATCCATGCTCCGGTTAATGCCAGCCATCCGCCTACAGAGTGTACAACTGTTGATCCGGCAAAGTCATGCATTCCCATTTGAGCTAACCAGCCGCCGCCCCAAATCCAGTGCCCAGATATAGGATAAATGATTGTAGAAATAACTGCGCTATAAACCAAATAAGATATGAACTTCGTACGTTCGGCCATTGCTCCGGATACAATTGTTGCGGCTGTTGCAGCAAATACCAATTGGAAGAAGAAAAATGCCATATTAGGAATGCCTAATGCTGCACCGTGGTCGGTTTTTGAGAATAATTCAAGATTACCGAAGAACCCATTTCCAGCTCCAAACATGATTCCATATCCAATGAGCCAGAATACTAGTGTTCCGATACAAAAATCCATTAAATTTTTGAAAAGTATATTTGTCGTATTTTTAGAACGGGTGAAACCCGCTTCCACTAAGGCAAACCCTGCTTGCATAAAGAAAACCAATGCACCTGTAATAAGTACCCAAAAGGTGTTTAACCCTGATGTTAATCCTGCTAAATCCATAATGTATATTTTTTAGATTATTATTCTTTGATGTATAATGATTCCGGACCTTTTTCGCCGGTGCGAATGCGTACTGATTCGTCGATGGTGGAAATAAATATTTTTCCATCGCCCATTTCACCGGTCCTTGCGGATTTGATAATGGCTTCGGTGGCTGCATCTACAAATTTGTCGCGACAAACAAATGATATTACCCGCCTTTCGATCAATCTTGTTTCGTAAACAGTAGCGCGATAAATAACTGCACTTGTTTTTTCGTTTCCAACTCCTGTTACATCCCAGTAGGTGAAAAAGTCGATACCAACTTCATGCAGCGCTTCGGTAACTTCTTCGAACTGTGATTTTCTGATTATTGCTTCAATTTTTTTCATGTAATAATATATTTATGAATTAATATTCTGTAAGCGATATATTGTTTTGAATATCCTTTTTATAGAGTAATTCCTGCTACAAGAAAAAACTGCTCGGTTGTGGGGTTGAGAATGGCAGTTACTTTCACGGGAATTGAGAATGTGTCGGAAACTTTAATTTCTTTGGATGAGCTGATACCTATATTTACAAAGCCGAAATCACCTGTGGGTGTGTGCCAGCCATCACCTGCGCCTGCAAAAATGCTGAATTTATTAAATGCATAACCAAGTTCAAAATATTTGTCTCCGCCAGCCGTTGCAGCACCGCCGGCCTCATTTAAAATATAGTTGGCTCCAACCGATAAACCTCCTGTTGCATAACCCAGGTTTACTTCGTAACCGTGAGCTCCGGTAGCAGTGCTGTAATCGAAATAGTCTGTCCCGGGATAATAATAATCTGTGAGGCCAACTGTCAAACCAAAGCCGAAAGCATATTTTGCATATAAGTCCATTTCCATAAAGCCATCGAGTCCGGCCGAACCCCACGAACCGATAGAGAAACCACCGGTACTGAACTGGAGAGTCGGTTGGATAGAAGCTCCTGAATATTGAACCCCGCGCCAAACATACGAACTAACAATGTCTGCATTTACCGAAAATTCCTGAGCTTTAACACCTGTTGTAGCTACCAATGCAATGAATGCAATTGCGAGAACTTTTACTTTTTTCATACTCTTGAAATTTTTTAAAATTAATAATTTAATAACTGTATTATAAATTGTACGTGTGGGACATTACTGTAATTGACAATTGACATATTGTTGTCTATTTCTAAGTTTTGTTGTCTTTATGTTTTTAATACTGTGCAAAAATAATCATAATGATATTATACTGCAATAAAAACTATCATTTGTATATAAATAATTTAATGCGGGTTTCAGAATGAAACTAAATCATTATTTAAGATTGCAATTAGAAATAAAAAAGATTTGTTAAGTTACATTGTGATAATATTAATGGTTGAATAAATTAAATAATGTATTGTAAAAAACATGTTTTATAATCATATTTATGCTGAAGAATTATTTTTTGTGGCAAAATGACAATCTGATTATGCAGGAGGATGGAGATATTTATGCAAAAACATGTTTTTTGGCATGATTTTAACAGATAGTGAGCCGTTTTTTGTCAGGTACAATTTGAGGGGATGTGTATAAACACAAAAAAGCCCGGCAATAATCGCACGGGCTTAATAAAGGACATATTAATTAGAACAATTAATACACAATTTAAATTAATATGGAATTTTATTTTTCCAGTCGTTGCATGGCTTCAATGGTGTCCTGGCGGCTTCCGAAAGCTGAGAACCGAACAAATCCTTCGCCGCTCAATCCAAAGCCTGCACCGGGTGTCGTTACAATATTCTTTTCTTTCAATAAATAATCGAAATAATCCCAGCTGCCTAAGCCTTCGGGTGCTTTTGCCCAAATATATGGAGCGTTAATGCCCCCGTATATTGTGTATCCTGCTTTTACAAGCCCTTCACGAATAATGCGGGCATTTTCGGTGTAGAATTCAATTAGAGCTCTTACCTGTTTTTTTCCTTCGGTACTGTAAGTGGCTTCGGCTGCACGTTGTACCACGTACGAAGTTCCGTTGAATTTGGTTGAATGACGGCGATTCCACAACTTGTTAAGCATAACTTTTTCTCCACTTTCCGACAGTGCAGTCAAGACTTTTGGTATAACTGTGTATCCGCAACGTGTTCCGGTAAATCCGGCAGTTTTTGAGAAACTGCGGAATTCGATGGCTACTTCTTGTGCTCCATCTATTTCGTAAATGCTGTGAGGTACGTTTTCCTCGGTAATAAATGCTTCGTAAGCCGCATCGAACAGGATGACCGCTTGATTTTCTTTTGCATAATCAACCCATACTTTCAGCTCTTTTTTGGTGAGAGTCGTTCCCGTAGGGTTATTCGGATAGCAAAGATATATAATATCCACTTTTTCGGTTGGCAACTGAGGCACAAAATTGTTTTCAGTATTACAGGGCAAATAGACCAAATTGCTCCAAACATTCAGTTCGTCAGGTTCGCCTGCTCGTCCACCCATAGCGTTTGTGTCAACGTAAACCGGATAACTCGGGTCGGTAATGGCCACGCGGTTGTTCACGCTAAAAATATCGCCGATATTACCTGTATCGCTTTTTGCTCCATCACTGACAAACACTTCATCAATTTCAATGTTGATTCCTTTCGACTTATAATCGTTCAAAACAATGGCTTCGCGCAAAAAAGCATAACCTTGCTCCGGACCATAACCACGAAAAGTTTCGGCGTGACGTT
This sequence comes from Bacteroidales bacterium, assembly GCA_021371875.1. GTDB lineage: Bacteria > Bacteroidota > Bacteroidia > Bacteroidales > Paludibacteraceae > Paludibacter. The sequence goes on along the minus strand of JAJFVH010000164.1, from coordinate 22,551 downwards.
GCTCTTCGGCTGCTTTAATCATGGCATCCACCGAAGCATCGGGTAAAGGGAGGCTTACATCCCCAATTCCCATACGGATAATTTTTGCTTCGGGATGGGCTTCTTTGTGTTGTGCTACTCGTTTAGCAATTTCTGAAAATAAATAAGTTGACGGTATTTTGATAAAGTTGTCGTTGATAAGTGCCATGTTGTGAAATTAATCAGTCTCCTAAATCTCCCAAAAGAGAACTAAAAGACTTTATTGGTTAAATTATTTGTTGTTTTTTTACAAAAGTCCCCCCTTTTGGGGGTTTAGGGGATTATGTTATTTCTCCTTCAAAAACTGTTGTTGCGCCACCAGTGAGATATACATGATTGTCTTCGGCATTCCATTCTATGGTCAATTCGCCGCCAAGTAATTCAACGGTTGTCCGGCGCGAAATCAGTTTGTTTAGCACGCCTGCCACGACTGATGCGCAAGCGCCTGTACCGCAGGCCATAGTTTCACCCGAACCGCGTTCCCAAACGCGCATTTTTATACGGGTTTCGTTTACAATTTCAATAAATTCGGTGTTCGTGCGGCGTGGAAAAATTGCTGCATTTTCAATTACCGGTCCAATATTAGGTAAATCGAGTTTCAGAATGTCTTTTGTAAAAATTATCGCGTGAGGATTTCCCATCGAAACAGCAGTAATATTATATTGAATTTCGGGATTAAATATAACCGGTTCATTGATAACAATTTCTTTGTTTAAAGTTGTAGGAATTTTGGCAGCTTCAAGGATTGGTTCTCCCATGTCGACAGTTACTTTTTCAACTAAATTATCATTTCCGATAAAAAGTTGCAGTACTTTTACACCCGCCAGTGTTTCGAGTGTAAGGGTTGTTTTGTTTGTTAGCCCTTTGTCGTAAACATATTTACCGATGCAACGTGACGCATTTCCACACATTTCGGACTCAGAACCATCGGCATTGAACATACGCATACGAAAGTCGCAGGTATCCGAGGGCATGATCATAACCAGTCCGTCGGAGCCGATTCCTTTGTGGCGATCGCTGTATCTGATAGCGAACTCAACCGGATTTTCGATATTTTCAATAAAACCGTTAACGTAAATATAGTCGTTCCCGGTTCCGTGCATTTTTGTGAATTTCATTTTTTAAAATATTGGGTGTAATAGGTATGCAAAAGTAATTATAATATATTCAACCTGTTTCCCCTGCCTTCAATAGTTTATTCGTGCAATACGATATTTGAAAAATGATATTATTATTGCCATTTTTATAACATATTTGTGTATTTGTATGAAAATCTATTTTAGATTGTAATTTATGAATATGTCAGCAACGATGAAAAAAAGACGATTGAAAACAACTTTCAATCGTCTTTTTTGTAACCCCGGTGGGGGTCGAACCCACGACCCACAGATTAAGAGTCTGTTGCTCTACCAACTGAGCTACGAAGTCATCGTTAAATCTAAAATGAATAATTGGCAAAATGTTAAGTTGCCAACTAAAAATTTGCGAGTACAAAAGTAATTAAAAAAACAAATCTGACGATATAAAAAATGGGAAAAATAATGTTGTTATATGGTTGGAAAAGTGAAAAGTTTAATAGTCAAATGAATACTAAACTTTTGTATGTTTTATATTGAAAAACTTGTAGTTAAATATTTTTTGAATTGATTAATTTTTTTCAATTTTTTTCATAAAAATACCGGTTTTGGTAGTTAACTTTGCCAGATAAATGCCTTTTGGTAAGCTGCTTAAATCTAAATTTTGATTATTGGTAGTTAAAATTGATTTTCCGTTTAAAGTAAATAGTTCAATCTCTTCTATATCAAAACCATTAACGTATACGGTTGAATGTGTTGGATTTGGATAAATATTGTATTGATCGGAGAGTTTTACTTCGTCAATGGCAGTGTTCACCGGAGTCCATTTGATTGAAATGTTTGAAAACCCGGATGTGGTTGCAGGTGTGAGCGTTTGTTCAGCAGTTCCTTTAGTAAACGTGAAACTTGCCAAGTTTTGTTTAACGCCATCGTTATCTGTTAACTCCATTTTCAACGTATATGTACCATCGGCAACCAATGCCGATGATTTGTCTTTGCCATTCCAGGAACAGGTTCTTGTTGCATGAGAGTTTTGGGTTGCGCCGGTTACGGCATCTAATTTGTTGTACGCAGAACCTGCAACGGTTGTTACCGTTTTCCAGTTAACCAGATATTGTTTGCGTTCATCGGCAAGTGCCAATAAGGTTTTTACAAATTTGCCGTTACTGTCGACAATCCAAATTGCTACAATGTTTTTTGGAGAGTAGGTTGGAGTAGTGGTTTTACTGGTGGTAGCCGAAACAGTGAGTGTTCCACTTGTTTGAGCCTTTATAACTCCGAAAAGGCTTGCAAATACAAGCGTAAAAATCCATATTTTCATATCTTTTAAAAAATTATTTGAATCCAAATCCTAAGTTAATACTCACATTAAATGCCGAGAAATGAGTGCTTCGTTGATATAAAGCCGTTCTGAGTTCAATATATTTGAACATAAAAACGCCATGGGTTTCAAAAACGGGTCGGGAACGCAACAATCCGAAAGTTGGATAGTATTTCAAACCTACTCCAAATTTATGGGCATATAAACCAGATAAGTCGTAGTCTGAAGTGTAATAGGTTTCGGTTGATAAATGTTCATTTTTGGGCGCAAAATACTTGGAGGCTACTTGTGTATGGTAACGATAAAATGGCGACAAAGTAAATGCGGAATTGAGTTTCAGAGGCGTTTCTAACTCAAAAGTGTGTGCATTGATGCCAAAATCATCAGTGTAATATCTGTAATAGGTACGCAAAATTAAAAAGTCGAGAGCAAAATAGTTCAATCGCACTCCAAACGGAATTTTTAAACGCGACGAAGGTAAACGTTCAATGTCAAACTCATACGCTTCTTTGTCGGCAAAATATACACTGTGAAAAGGAGTAGAGAGCAGCCCGGTCATATAAATAACTTCGGCCGAAAGGCCAATTTGCAAACGTGGAGTCAACACCTGGGATAAAAAAAGTTGTGCATTGTATGAATTTCTGTTCGGATTGTTGAGTTTTGCATATCCCAAAAATTCACCTAACCACATTTCGGGATAAATTAGTTCCGTGCTGTTTTCTTTTCCCAACCATTTGTCAAAAAACGCTTGTCCGGTGAAATTCAATTCCGTATTACCCTCATTCCATTCTTTGGTATACGAAATACCAGTTGAAAACGATTGGTAGTCAAACTCTTTCGAATAACCGGCTCTTATTCCGTAAGTTTCCGATCGATTCAGGTTTTTGCGATTATAACTGAGTGTCCCGTAACCACGGGTATCGTTCATTGAGGCTGACGAAACGTTGGAGTCGATATTATCAGACGAAGCAGAAGTATAGGCATCGACACCGCCAAATAACGAAACAGAATTGATGCTATCAATCGGAACGTTGATAATAAATACGTTGGCAAAATCGGTTAAAGCTTCGGTTCCGATTCCTCCCGTAACAGCCGAATTGTTTCCATCTTGTTCATAATAACTGCTCAAGAAATTGGCTTCAATTTCCTTCGTGTTGGATTTCATTTGGTAGTTGCTTTTCAACTTGTTTTGTGTAGTATCCAAAAACGTATCGAAAAGTTCCTGCGCTGAAGTTGCCTGAAAAACCGCTGATAATATAATAAATAAGATTATTTTTTTCAGAATCATATTGCATAATTAATTTTAGTTACAACCACATCCGCCACCAACTTTTCCCCCGTTCGCACCGGCAGCACCTTCGCGATAGGTTTCGTAATTGGTTTCAAACATTTCAATTTTTTTCGCCGACAACTCCATCTCGGAATCATTGAGATACATTTTTTGGTAAGCCTTTACCGAGACGCAATTATTAAATAAAAGGCTGAAAAGTAATCCACAGCCGAATAAAAAAAACAGTTTCTTCATTTGTAATAATTTAATTGTAATTTATCAGATGTGTGAATTTTATCGTTTGCATCAATGATGAAACATTCCACCCCATTTAATTTGTTGACTAGTTCAATTCCTTTTTCGACACCTAACACACACACCGATGTTGCTAAGGCATCCGCAAGTTCGGCATCGGGACAAATCACTGTTACGCTTTTTATTCCGGTCAACGGATAGCCGGTTTTAGGATTGATTATGTGAGAATAACGAACACCATTCGAAATAAAGTAATTTTCATAATTGCCCGAAGTTACAATCGATAAATCATTTAAACGAATCCAACCCAGTGATTTTGTTTTGTTTTTCGGATCGGCTATCTGAACAGACCAACCATCGGCATGATTGCTTTGTCCCCAGGCCATTAAATCGCCGCTTGCATTTACAACACCGCCCAAAACTCCCGGAATTTTTTCCATTGCCGCTTTGGCTTTGTTGGCTGAGTATCCTTTCCCGATGGCTCCAAATCCGATTTTCATTCCTTTTTCTTTCAGAAACACAGTTTGATTTTTTGCATCGAGCACAATGTTTTTCCAGTTAATTTTTGCTGCGGCTTGTTTAACGACTGAACTGTCCGGCAAATTATGTTCAGCCCTGTCAAAAACCCAAATTTTATCCATTGATGCAAACGAAATATCGAATGCACCATCGGTTAATGCCGAAACTTTACAGGAGCGGTAAATTAAATCAAAAAGCTCTTTGTCAACGTTAACTGCTTTAATTCCTGCATTCCGGTTAATGGTTGAAGTTTGCGTAGCGGCATCCCACTCGCTGATCAGGCTTTCAATACGTGATATTTCATCAATACCCGCTTGAATAGCCTTTTCTGCAGTTTTTTTGTCAAGGGCTGTCGCTGTTATTTCGTATCGGCAACCCATGAGTTTAAGTATTTTCTTCTCGGCAGTAATTTCCTGAGCCCTAATCAAAGAGACCGTGTTCAGTAATGTGCATATAATAAGAAGTTTATACATTTTTTATTTGTTGACTGAGGACAAGAGTGTATTGCATTCGTTTATAAATACAGTCGGGGTCTGATGTTTGAAGGATAGATTTCCAAGGATTTTTCCTTGCGTATCAATCATTACGAGATTAGGGAAAAGACCGGATTTATTGTATTTTTCTGCCAGAAGTTCGTTTTGTTTTTTCAAATCGACTGGCAGTTTGTTTTTGGCATGTATTGGGAAGTCGAGGTAAAGTAAAGCAAAATGTGAAGGAAAATATTGTTGGAATTCGTCGCTGTGAAGGATTTCAGTTTTAAACATTATACAGGGTTTACACCAATCGGAACCGGCAAAAACGAGCAAGATTGGAACTTGTTTTTCTATGGCATACGTTTTTGCATCGGATGATTTGGTAAACCAGGCTGTGTTTTGTGAAAAGCCGTAAATGCTGAACATAATTAATGTTATGATACTCACAATGATTGCTTTCATTTTGTAATATTATTTAATGATAGAGTTTCATTTTGTCTGTAAATGATACGATACTGGTGGAATATGTTTGTTTTTAATACTTAAAAACAAAGTTCGTCAAAGATAGTTTAAAGTTTCAGTATAAAAATGTTTTGAAAAGAACCATTTAGATTATTTCTGACTGTTAATTGAATTTAATATTGAGGTACCATTCAAGTTGACCGTTAAAAAACGATGAAATCATAAGTTGGCTGAAACCATTGTGATAGCATAAATTATTTACAGCTTATATACAAATTTTCGGAGATACATATTTCAATTTTCTTCATTTTCAGGTTTACACACTACCACCGTGATGTGGAAACAGGATTGTTTACGCTCGCGAACGGCGAGTATTTTACATTCTTCACGCATTTCGATCAGTGTTTTGGTAAGTTCCTGGATAATTTCCCAGCTTGGTACTATCGAATCGTTGTCGAGGTTGTAAAAGTGTTTGTACGAAATATCTACTGTCGTACCATAATAATGTGCGGTATGATTGCTGGCATTGCCGTTCCGGTGACTTAACTTTTCCTGCGTTTCCACAGTACGAAGCAACGACGTCAGGAAGAAACAGTAATTTCCGAGTTTTTTTTCTTTTAATTTTTCCTGAAATCTGAATGCTATTTCATCAATCATGTTAACGGCTTCAGGAATAAGATAAGGATGTGAATGTTTTAATGATTTCAGGCGGTAAAATTTATTGTCTTTTACTTCAACCAATTCTGATTTCAAAACTTTCATAGTGATCAGACTATCGAATTCGGCATTGGTAGCAAACGGTTGTTTGAGTCCGTTTTTTTGTGCATGTACCAGTTGAATGTCGTTCTTGTCGTTCAAAACACTACTGGGCGAAATGGGAGCGCTGGCATTTAAAATCTGATTGCAGTCGGTATATTTGTTGGGTCTTGTTTCGTCTTTTTTATGGATGAGAATAAAATATGTGGTGATTAAAATACTGAATAACAATCCAATAAGTATATAGGTTTTAAAATATGATTTGTTTCGAATGGCTTTATCTGTCATAAATTTATATTGTTTTCGACACAAAGATAAAAAATATGTGTACCCGAAACAACATGAAGGAATTATAAGTTATCAACAATCAGGCGTAGTTTTCATGTTTTCAGCGGTTTATGATTGTGTTGAAAACGGTACTGTAAATTGCTATCTTAATTAATTTCTTAATTCAAAACATTTCTGTAATTTTGCGGCTTAAACAAAACCAAATTATATGAAACCAACTTTATTTGTATTAGCAGCAGGGATGGGTAGTCGATACGGAGGACTTAAACAATTGGATGGACTGGGACCCAACGGTGAAACAATTATGGATTACTCAATTTACGATGCGATAAAAGCCGGTTTTGGCAAAGTCGTTTTTGTGATCCGTAAAAGTTTCGAAGCTGATTTTAACACTGTTGTAGTAAATAAATTTAAGAATCTAATCGATGTTGACATCGTTTTTCAGGACATAACCGATGTGCCTGAAGGTTGTAGTTATAATCCGGAACGCGAAAAACCTTGGGGAACCAATCATGCCGTTTTAATGGGTAAAGATGTAATTAAAGAACCTTTTGCCGTAATCAATGCCGATGATTTTTACGGTCAGGAGTCTTTTGCTATTTTAGCTGATTTTTTGCGAAGCGTTGAAGGAAAACAAAATGAATATTGCATGGTCGGTTATCATGTGGGTAACACTTTGTCCGAAAGTGGTTCAGTTAGCCGTGGAGTTTGTGTGATTAACGAAAATGATTATTTGCAAAACGTTGTTGAACGTACGCATATCGAAGAAAAAGGCGGCACAATCGTTTATCTCGACGAAAATGGCGAAGAAGTGGCAATTCCGGCAAACACACCTGTGTCGATGAACATGTGGGGCTTCACCCCCGATTATTTTGATTATTCGCTCGAATATTTCAAGGAATTTTTGGCTGAAAACGGTCAAAAACTTAAATCGGAGTTTTATATTCCGTTGGCAGTGAATAATTTAATTGTTCAAAAAAGAGCTACATGTAAAGTTTTGGATACACCATCAAAATGGTTTGGTGTTACTTATGCCGAAGATCGTCCACAAGTTGTACTTAAAATTAACGAATTAATTCGTAAAGGGATTTATCCCAATCAGTTATTCAAAAAATAATAAATATGGCAAAAGTTTTAGTAACCGGTGGAACGGGATATATCGGTTCTCATACGGTTGTTGAGTTGCAGAGAGAAGGTTTTGAAGTAATTATTGTTGATAATCTTTCCAACTCTAACATTGATGTTTTAAATGGCATCGAAAAAATCACAGGTATTCGCCCGGCATTCGAAAATATTGATTGTGTTGATTATGTGAGCATGGACCGGATGTTTGAAAAATACAGCGGCATAGATGCCATCATACATTTTGCGGCAAGTAAAGCCGTTGGCGAATCGGTTGAAAAACCATTGATGTATTATCGCAACAATCTTGTTTCGTTGATCAATTTATTACAATTGATGCCGATTCACAAAGTAAAAAACTTTGTATTTTCATCGTCCTGCACCGTATATGGCCAGCCCGATATTTTACCCGTAACCGAGGATGCGCCTATTAAACCGGCTCTTTCGCCTTACGGCAATACAAAACAAATAGGAGAGGAGATAATACGTGATACCATTCATGCCAATCCTTGTTATCAAAGTATTATCTTGCGTTATTTTAACCCGATTGGCGCTCATCCTACTGCTGAAATTGGTGAACTTCCGAATGGAGTGCCCAATAACCTGCTTCCGTTTGTAACACAAACTGCTATCGGCTTACGCAAACAATTGCTGGTTTTCGGTAACGATTATAACACGCCTGATGGCTCTTGTATTCGCGATTATATCCATGTGGTTGATCTGGCAAAAGCACATTTGATTGCCGTGAAACGCTTGCTCGAGAATGATACCAAATATCAGGTAGAAACTTTTAATCTCGGGACGGGCCGTGGATTGTCGGTGCTTGAAATCATTGAAACTTTTGAAAAAGTAACCGGCGTTAAAGTTCCTTATAAAATAGTTGACCGTCGGAAAGGCGATATCGAAAAAGTATGGGCAGACCCTTCTTATGCTAATAATGTTTTAGGTTGGACTGCTAAGGAAACCGTAGAAGAAACACTCCGAAGCGCCTGGAAATGGGAACAAAACCTCGCAAAACGGGCAAAGTCGGAATAAATTGGAATCAGTTGATTAAGTTGATTGAAATTGAAGACTACCAATTCCCAAACTCTCATCTCGCCTTTGGCGGGACAAACTCTCAAACGTGAAACATAAAACCTGATTACCTTCAGGCAGGTACAAAATACACGAAACATAAATTATGCTGTATCCATTAAAATTTCAACCCATCCTGAAAGATAAAATCTGGGGTGGAAAAAAGTTGAAGGACTTGTTTAATAAAGCAGCCGAAACCGACAAATTAGGCGAGAGCTGGGAACTTTCGGGTTACGAAAACGATGAATCGGTTGTAACCAATGGTTTTTTAGCAGGAAACAACCTGGCTGAACTGATTGAAATTTACATGGGTGAGTTGGTTGGCGATAAGGTTTATGATCAGTACGGACTTTCGTTTCCATTGTTATTTAAATTGATTGATGCCAACGAAAATTTATCCATTCAGGTTCATCCGGGCGACGAAGTGGCTGCCGAACGCCATAATTCGTATGGAAAAACTGAAATGTGGTATGTGGTCGATGCTGATCCGGATGGAAAATTAATCATTGGATTTACTAAAGATTGCACACGCGACGAATATCTCGATGCCTTGGATAATGATAAAGTGGAAGATTTACTTCAACACGTGCCTGTAAAAAAAGGAGATGTATTTTTCATTCCTGCCGGATTGGTTCATGCCATTGGTAAAGGGGTTGTGGTTGCCGAAATTCAGCAAAGCAGCGATATTACCTATCGTATTTACGATTTTAAACGTGTTGACGATCAGGGAAATGAACGCGAATTGCATACCGAACAGGCTTTGGATGTGATTGATTTTACGGCTTCACTTCATCCCATGACCAATTATCAACCGGAATTGAACCAAATTACGCCACTGGTTACCTGTCAATATTTCACAACCAATATGATTCGCTTCGATCAGCCTTTGACCAGAAATTACGGTAATTTAGATTCCTTTATCGCTTATATGTGTGTCGAAGGTCATTTTTTAATTGAATCGAATGATGGGAAAACTATTGTCAACAAAGGAGATACGGTGCTTATTCCCGCATGTATCAATGAAGTCGGACTGATTCCCCATGAATCAACCACCTTGCTGGAAGTTTATGTATAAAATTAATTCAGTTGTTTTTTTATTTATAGGTTAAAACATAATATATTAACAATATCAACGACAGACCTTTGAATTTAAAAAGTTCAAAGGTCTGTTTGTACAATGAGATTAACCAACTTATCTTTCAAATTCTTTTAAATTTCAGTTTTATTTAATTACTTTTGCAGAATAATTTGAAATAAAAACCCCTGCTTTTGTAACGATGTAATACTCTTTACATAAAACTGAATATTGAAAAAAATGCCACACACATCGCAACGTGGGCAGGCAATGCCCGAATCGCCCATCCGTAAATTAGTTCCACTTTCCGACAAAGCCAAAGCCCGCGGAATTAAAGTTTATCATCTCAATATCGGTCAGCCCGATTTAAAAACACCGCAAGTCGCGTTGGATGCCATTCGGAATATCGACCGTACTATCTTGGAATACAGTCCGAGTGATGGTATTAAGAGTTTGAAAAACAAATTAGCAGCATATTATCATACTTTCAATATTGATGTTACCATTGATGACATTATTGTTACTACAGGAGGTTCCGAAGCGGTAAATTTTGCTTTTATGAGTTGTCTCGATCCGGGTGATGAAATTATCGTTCCCGAGCCTGCTTATGCCAATTACACGGCTTTTGCCATTGCTGCAGGTGCAGTTGTAAAGCCTGTTGTTTCAACCATTGAAGAAGGATTCGCTTTACCTCATGTTGATAAATTTGAAGAACTTATCACTCCGAAAACCAAAGGAATTCTGATTTGCAATCCGAATAATCCAACCGGTTATTTATACACGCGGGCTGAAATGAATAAAATTCGCGATTTGGTAAAGAAATACGATTTGTATCTTTTTTCCGACGAAGTGTACCGCGAATTTTGTTACACGGGAGCTCCTTACATTTCAGCTTTTCATTTGGATGGAATTGAAGATAATGTGGTGTTGATCGATTCGGTTTCCAAGCGTTACAGCATGACCGGCGTTCGAATTGGAGCCATTGTCACCAAAAATAAAGAAGTCCGTCAGAATGTGATTAAATTCTGCCAGGCTAGGTTGAGTCCGCCTTTGTTGGGGCAAATTGCTGCCGAAGCTGCCATGAGCACGCCGCCCGATTATATGCTCGAAATGTATAACGAATATTTGGAACGCCGAAAATTTTTGATTGATGGACTGAATCGTATTCCGGGTGTTTATTCTCCTATTCCCATGGGTGCATTTTATACGGTAGCCCGATTACCGATAGATGATGCCGATAAGTTCTGTGCCTGGTTGCTTTCTGACTTTGAGTTTGAAGGTTATACTATTATGATGGCGCCGGCTTCGGGTTTCTACACCATCGAAGGATTGGGAAAAGACGAAGTACGTATTGCCTATGTACTTGATAAAGATTCTCTGAAACACGCTTTAGTGATTCTTGGAAAAGCATTGTTGGCCTATCCTGGACGAACGATTTAGAAGCCCCACCAACCTCCCCAAAGGGGAGGCTTTTAGTATGAATTTAGAATATTTCATAGCAAAACGCATCCACTTTCAGCAGGGCAAGAAAAACGTTTCTCGTCCTGCTGTTCGTATAGCAACTATAGCCATCGCACTTGGGTTGGCGGTTATGATTATTTCGGTAGCTGTGGTCATTGGTTTTAAGCAGGAAATACGCAATAAAACAATAGGGTTTGGAGGTCATATCCAGATAACCAATTACGATAGCAACAATACTTATGAGATGAATCCTATTCGGGCGGATGAATCTTTCATAAAGAAAATTTCAATAATTGATAATGTAAAACACGTACAGGTTTTTGCCACTAAGCCGGGAATTATCAAAACGAAAACGGAATTTCAGGGAATTGTTCTGAAAGGAATCAATCGTGATTTCGATTGGAATTTTTTTAAATCGAATTTAATTGAAGGAGATATTCTGCATATCTCAGCCGATTCGCTTGAGAATAACGTGCTTATTTCAAAATACATGGCTAACCTGCTCGGCATGAAACTCGGCGACAGTTTTTTTACTTATTTTATTCAGGATCAGGTACGGGCACGGAAATTTACGATAACGGGAATTTATTCCACCAATTTTGTTGAATACGACAAGTTGTTTATCCTGACCGACTTGCGTCATGTGCAACGCCTGAATGACTGGGATGAGAAACAATACAGCGGGCTCGAAATCCTGATCAACGATTTTGATAAGTTGGATGAAACGGGTGATGCGGTTTATAATGTTACTGCTGCACAATATACTGCTACTGGACAGGCTTATTACACACAAACCATTAAACAAATGAATCCTCAGATTTTCGGGTGGCTCGATTTGCTGGATATGAACGTTTGGGTTATTCTTATTCTGATGCTTGCTGTGGCAGGTTTTAATATGATTTCAGGTTTGTTAATTCTTATTCTCGAACGGACGAATATGATCGGTATCCTGAAGTCAGTGGGAGCCACTAACTGGTCGGTGCGAAAGATCTTCCTCTATCATTCGTTTTTCCTTGTCGGTAAAGGCATGTTGTGGGGAAATGTTATCGGGCTTACACTTTGCGCCATCCAGTATTTTACAGGTATAATTCCCCTCAATCCCGAAGCTTATTACGTGGCCACAGTGCCTATAACGTTTAATTGGTTCTACATTGTCCTTTTAAATATAGGAACTTTTCTGGCCTCCATTCTCATGATGATCGGCCCTTCTTATTTGATAACCAAAATCGATCCGGCTAAGATTATCCGATACGAGTAATATAATAACATTATGATATTGTTTAGCCTACTCCGTGGTATAGAATAGTTTTTCAGCAAGCCTTAATCGATCCCAAATTTTTCCTTTTTCTTGTTTTCTTGTCTACTAATTCTTACTTTTGCAAATCAGGTAAAAAAGATTTAAACTCACCTGCAAGATATTCCCTTTTAAAGGGTAGGGGTCGTATTTATGAAAACACAGATAGAATTACTCCGTCGCGAACTCGAGCAGCATAATTATAATTATTATGTGCTGTCGTCGCCAACCATTTCCGATTTCGAGTTTGATGCCAAACTTCGTGAATTGCAGGAGTTGGAAGCTGCTTATCCTGAATTCTTCGACCCTAATTCGCCTACCCAGCGTGTAGGGAGCGATATTGCCAGCGGTTTTGAACAGGTGGCTCATGTTTATCCAATGCTTTCGTTGGGCAATACTTATTCCGAAGGCGAAGTGCAGGATTTTTATGAGCGTGTGCGTAAAAGCCTGAATGAAGATTTCGAGTTGGTTTGTGAGTTGAAATACGATGGTACTTCCATTTCACTGACTTACGAGGAAGGAGTGTTGGTGCGTGCCGTAACACGCGGCGATGGTGAAAAAGGAGATGATGTAACTGCCAATGTAAAAACCATTCGCAGTATTCCGTTGCGCTTGCAGGGTAATTATCCCGATAAATTTGAAATTCGCGGTGAAATCCTGATGCCCTGGGCGGTTTTTGATGAATTGAATAAAGAGCGTGAGGCGCAGGAAGAACAACTCTTTGCCAATCCGCGCAATGCAGCATCGGGAACCTTGAAACTCCAGAATTCGGCCGTGGTTGCTTCACGCAAGCTCGATGCATTTTTCTATTATTTGTTGGGCGAAAATTTGCCCTGCGAAAATCATTATGATAATTTGCAAGCTGCCCATTCCTGGGGTTTTAAAATTTCAACGGCTACAAAAGTTTGCAAAAATCTTCAGGATGTTTCGGATTTTATTAATTACTGGGATGTTGAACGAAAAAATCTTCCGGTAGCAACTGATGGCATTGTTATCAAGGTTAACTCGTTGAACCAACAAAAAAACCTTGGGTTTACGGCTAAATCTCCACGTTGGGCAATTGCGTATAAGTTTCAGGCGGAAAAAGCGGTTACAAGGCTTAATTCGGTTTCGTACCAGGTGGGTAGGACAGGAGCGGTAACGCCGGTTGCCAATCTCGATCCTGTGCAACTATCGGGCACCACTGTGAAACGTGCTTCGTTGCACAATGCCGATATTATCGAATCGCTCGATTTGCATATCGGCGATATGGTTTTTGTGGAAAAAGGCGGCGAAATTATTCCGAAAATCACGGCGGTCGATTTTGATGCCCGTCTGTTGATTGGCGACAAAGTGCAGTTTATCAAAAACTGCCCCGAATGTGGTGCGGCATTGGTGCGTTATGAGGGCGAAGCCGCCCATTATTGTCCCAATGAAAACGCCTGCCCGCCTCAGATTAAAGGAAAAATGGAACACTTCGTGAGCCGTAAAGCCATGAATATAGACGGCTTGGGAAGCGAAACCATTAATTTGCTTTACGAAAATAATTTACTTAACAATATTGCCGACATTTATGAATTGAAGGTACCTGATTTGGTGCGCCTGGAACGTTTGGGCAATAAATCGGCTTTGAATATAAAAACTTCATGCGAAAAATCGAAAGAAGTTCCTTTTGAAAGGGTTATTTTTGCGCTCGGTATTCGTTTTGTGGGTGAAACGGTGGCTAAAAAATTAGCTTTTGCATTTAAAAATATCGAAACGCTCGAAAGTGCAACTTACGATGAGTTGATAACTGTGGATGAAATTGGCGACCGGATTGCACAAAGTGTAATGCGTTATTTTGCCGATGAACGAAATATCAAAATGTTAGCCCGGCTGAAATCATTCGGCTTACAAATGAGCCTTTCGGAAGAAAAACTACAGGTTGCCGGCGATGCTTTGAAAGGTCTGTCCATTGTTATCAGCGGAACTTTTGCACGCCATTCGCGGGACGAATACAAAACGCTGATTGAACAGCACGGCGGTAAAAATGTGGGAAGTGTGTCGTCAAAAACCTCGTTCATTCTCGCCGGTGAAAATATGGGCCCCGAAAAACTGAAAAAAGCCCAAAGCCTGGGTGTGAAATTAGTAAATGAAGATGAATTTTTGACTATGTTAGGCGATGTAAAGGAAGAAAAAAAAGGATTTACGGGTACTTTGTTTTAATTTTGTAATGCTTCTTTTTATCGAAGGAGAATTTTTAAGTAATTTTACGGCTTTATTAAAAGTAAACAAAACAATAAACTGAAAATAAAACATGTTTAAAAAAATAATCAGATTTTTCTTTCAAAAACGTATAAATAAACATATTAAAGAGGATGAACGGGAACATCGTTTTGTGAATTACGATAATGCGCGTACCATTATGCTTTTGTTCGAAAGCGATTATATAGAGAAGAACTCCGAAATACGCAGGATTATTCAAAACCTGAACGCCGACGGTAAAAAAGTAATGACCTGGGGATACATCAATAAAAAGGAGGTTGCCACTGCCATTCTGCCTGATTTCAGAATTTTACACCAGAAGGATACTGATTTGCTTCAAAAACCGCATGAATCGTTTATGCGGGAACTCGGAGAAGCCAGATTTGATTTGTTGATCGACTTGTCGGTGAATGAGGTCATACCATTACAATATCTGACGCTTTATGCAAATGCAGCTTGTAAAGTCGGCATAAAAAAGAATGATTTTCAGATATATGATTTTCTGATAGATATGGAAAGTATTTCCTCTCAAACCGAAGAAAGTTTTATTGAAATAGATGCGGCTTTTATTTACAATCAAATAATTTTTTATCTCAAAAGCATACAGACAAGCGATTAAAAGCGTATTTTTGCATCAAATTAGTATTTTTGTTACCGAATGATTAATAATAAACTGACAGGTATGGGTGTAGCGTTGATTACACCCTTTAAAACAGATGAATCAATAGATTTTGATGCGTTGGCGCGTATTGTTGAACATCAAATTAAAAATGGCACCGATTATCTTGTTGTGTGTGGTACAACGGCTGAAACGCCTACGCTCACCGAACAGGAAAAGGACGAAATCACGCGTTTTGTTGTAAATCGCAATGCCGGCCGTCTGCCCATAGTGTTAGGCATAGGAGGCAACAATACTAAAGCGGTGGTTGAAAAGTTGCAAAACTACGATTTTACGGGTGTAGATGCCATTTTATCGGTAACTCCTTATTACAACAAACCTTCGCAGGAAGGGCTTTACCAGCATTATGCCGCCATAGCCAAAGCATCCCCGCTTCCTGTGATTCTGTATAATGTTCCGGGGCGCACGGGTGTAAATATGCTGGCGTCGACTACTTTGCGGTTGGCAAACGAGTTTGGGAATATTTGTGCTGTCAAGGAAGCTTCGGGGAATTTTTCGCAAATTGACGATATTATCAAAAACAAACCCGAAGATTTTATGGTTATTTCCGGCGATGATGGAATAACTTTCCCATTGATAACTTTAGGCGCCGTGGGTGTGATTTCGGTGATCGGTAATGCCTTTCCGCGTGAATTCAGCCGCATGGTACGTTTGGCGCTCGAAGGTGATTATGACAACGCCCGTACTATTCATTACCGTTTTACTGAACTTATCGAGTTGCTTTTTGTGGAAGGGAATCCTGCCGGTGTGAAAAGTATGTTAGCTGTAATGGGCTTTATCGAAAACAAGTTGCGTTTACCGCTCGTGCCGAATACCATAAAAACTTACGAAAAAATACGGCTGGTGCTTAATCAGTTGAATTAAAAGATTATATATAAAGATTATAAAAAAGTTCGAAATACAGGGTTTCGGACTTTTTTTTGCTTGGGGTCTGCTGAAAAACCTCAATACCATTGATATGTAGCATTATATATAACAGGATATGTACTTCTGCTTTGACAAATTAATAAATAATTGCCAAATATCCATTGTCTTATCAATTTCGAATGACTTTTAATCTTGAATAAATTGAAGTCGTCTTGACTTTTTTATGTACAATAGAAGCGGATAGTTTTATTGTGTGCTTTTCTTATGAAAAAATCAGTTACTGTGTGCTATTATGGATTACAAAGTTAAAATCACTTCGTAAAAAAATTATGTTGTTTATTATAGTAATAAACCGGTAAAGGTTAGGTATATCACTATTACAAACTTATAAACTTACAAATTTTTTCAAAACGGTTTCACGGCTTTTCTTCGTAACCCGTAAAAGAACCAGGTTTGGTTTCTTTTACGGGTGTTGAAGATACAAACAGATAATAAATGAAAATTTATGAAACCCTGATCCCGTAGCATTAACTGGTATCGAAGGAAGTAAACAGATAAAAAACAGAAAATCAGTCAAAAAAGAAATATGCTGACAAAATTATTGATTAAAGATTCGGTAAAGTCTTATCTTAAATTACAACTCAATTATTTGGGTCGGTTACTTTTTTAGGTGGAATAATGATAATAGGATCATCATCGGGATCGGTTGGATCGCCATCCGGTAATTCGAATCCCATTAAGTAGAACCGGTTTTCTAACATTGAACTTACTGACACTGTGTCTTCGGTTCTTGTGCTTTTTTTCTTCATAGGGATTAATTGTTTTTATTGATGAATAATTTGGGTGTTTTAATATGAAGAATAGTTTCATGGCAAAGTAATATAAAATATTATAGTTTTTTTTTGAAAAAGCAATATTTATTTTATATGCATCGCCTTTGAGATGTGTGTTTAATGCATTGAAAAACAAATATATATAAACAATAAAATTAACGCTTATATATACAAGCCGTTTTTCGGGGATATTTAAGTTAAAAAGTATCAGAAATTGCGGAGAAACCCGATAAGGTTTTCGTTTTTTTCGAGTTGAAGTTTCTTGCGGAGCCGGCTGCGATGTATGTTGATGGATTCGTATCGGACATCGAGTACGGTGGCTATCATGCCTGTGTCGAAGCCAGCCAACAGCATGCAACAAATAAGAATGTCGCGTTGGGTGAGTTGCGGATATTTTACGGGCAATCGTTTTGATATGTTTTTGTAGATGCTGTCGATATGGATAATGATTTCTTCCTCGATTTTACTTGCAAGCGGTTGCGCTTTATCCGAAGTATTTTTCTTTCCTTTGCTTGATTCGTTGCGGTATTGTTCTACGTTTTGAAGCAATACATATTGCATGCGCGTCTGGCGCTGCAGTAAGTCGTTGTTTTCGTTGGCTTTTTCGAGCAGCGCTTTTTCCTGTTCGTTGAGTTGCTGCTGGATAGTCAACTGATGTTTTTTTGTCTGGACTCTCCAGTTGAGAAATATTATCACGATAATGCTTATCAGCAGCAGAAAAACGAGAATCGTAATACCTTTTTGCTTATTTTTGATAATCAGGTTTTTGTTTTCGACCGACAAGTGTTCGTAATGATATTTTTTTTCGAGTCCGGCAAAGCTGTTTTTCAAACTGTGTTTGTATACCGAATCCCTGATAGTTATAATTCTTTTGGCATAATACAGAGATTTCGGGAGGTTTTGTTCCTGTTCATAAATCTTTTGCCAGAGTAAATAGCAATCGGTAGCCATTACACCGGGACGTTTCACCTTGTTCAGATAATACTTTGCCGAATCGAGCCGATTAATTTTTACAAACGTTTTGCCCAGCAGGTACCACTTGTTGTAATCATATATTTCGGAGTTGGTAACCGGAGCCTTGTGATAATAATACAGAGCTTTTTGATAATCTTTTTGATGAAAGGCGTTGTTGCCGAGTCCTTTGTATATGGTGGCCGTAAGCACTATGTCGTTGAGCGGTGCGGCCAGTTTCTCGGCCGTGGAATAGTATGCCAGTGCACTGTCGGGTTCCAGAGCGGCCGAATAGCTGTACCCGATACTGATTGCAGCCAGTACCGAATTGTATGTGTCGTTGGCTTTGACGAAAGCCTGATATCCTTTTTTATTGTACACAATTACGCTATCCATCTGTTTTTGCGACTGGTACATGTCGGCCTTATCACAATATACAAGTCCCTGCAGTTTGTAGTTGTTGGTCATTTCGGCGAATTCCTGCGCTTTTAGCAGCGCATTGGACTGAACCTCGGCGTTGCCCCTGTTGTGCGCACACCGGCCGGCATAGAGCCAGGCATATCCGGCACGGATGGGTTCTTTTTTGTCGTAGTAGTTGGTGGCAATTGAAATCAGCGAGTCGGATTCTATCCTGATGTCGTTTTTATCGTAGGCCTGGCTTATAAGCAGGGCATACAAGGCTTTGTCGGCGGGATTTATCAACTGGATTCGTCTTACTCCTTTCAGTATCTTCAGCGCCGAATCGGGAGATGTTTCCATCAGTTCTTCGGCCGTCTTGAGCTCACTGGGTATAAGCGAACAACCGAAGAAACAAAGGCAAATAAGCGGAAATATATAAGCTCGGAAACCGGAAGTCATACACATTACTTAAAATATGCCGGCAAATTTACTTAATTTATTCAATAAAAATAAATTAAATGAAACGAAAAAACGCAATGAAGTAAAAAAACGGAAAGTTTTGCATATCTTCAACTGCCGGCAGCGCCTTTCCACCGCAGTCAGAGTTAAGATAGCCAATTATTTCCGTTCAATTTCGCGCAGATTATCTAATTTCTTTTTAGCCAGAAACCCGTAAATATCTTCCAGATGCTCTATTACGCGTTGATTCCCGAACTCGAAAACTTTAGTAACCAATCCATCCAGAAAATCACGGTCGTGCGAAACAACAATCAGCGTTCCATCAAAATCGACCAAAGCCTGTTTCAGGATATCTTTGGTTTTCATATCCAGGTGGTTGGTCGGCTCGTCGAGAATCAGCAGGTTTACCGGCTCAAGCAATAGTTTCAGTAAAGCCAGTCGCGTACGTTCACCGCCCGAAAGCACCTTGACTTTTTTAAACGAATCTTCGCCTCCAAACATAAATGCACCGAGTAAGTCCTTGATCTTCGATCGAATGTCGCCCACGGCAATGTCGTCAATTGTTTGATAAACGGTCAGGTTCTCATCGAGCAACGATGCCTGGTTTTGCGCAAAGTAACCGATTTTCACATTATGCCCCAGCATAAGTTTGCCTTCATGTTCAATTTCACCCATGATGGATTTGACAAGCGTCGATTTTCCCTCCCCGTTTTTACCGACAAAAGCAATTTTTTCCCCCCGTTCAATCATAAAACCGGCATTGGCAAAGATGCGTTTTTCTCCATAAATTTTCCCTACATTTTCTGCGGTTATAGGATAATTTCCCGAGCGGGGCGAAGGTGGAAATTTCAACCGCAAACGTGATGAATCCACCTCATCAACTTCGATCGGTACAATTTTTTCTAACATTTTCACGCGCGATTGCACTTGTAACGTTTTTGAATAGGTTCCTTTGAAACGTTCGATAAACTCAGTGGTTTCGGCAATCATTTTCTGTTGCTCGTCATACTGTTTTTGTTGCTGTTCCCTACGTTCCTTGCGTAGTTCCAGGTAATGTGAGTATTTGGCTTTGTAGTCGTAAATACGGCCCATGGTTATTTCTATGGTGCGGGTTGTGATATTGTCGACAAACGCGCGGTCGTGCGATATAACCACAACCGCCTTGGCCGAATTGATCAGAAAATCTTCGAGCCATTGGATGGATTCGATATCCAAATGATTGGTAGGTTCGTCGAGTAAAATAATATCCGGCCGGCGAAGCAGTATTTTTGCCAACTCTATGCGCATGCGCCAACCACCGCTGAATTCGGATGTTTTACGAGTAAAATCCTCGCGCGAAAATCCCAGGCCGAGCAATGTTTTTTCGATATCGGCATCGTAGTTTATTTCTTCAATACTGTAAAACTGTTCACTCAATGCCGAAACTTTTTCGATAAGTTCCATATAACTATCCGAATCATAGTCTGTCCTGGCGGATAATTCTTCGTTCATGGCTTCGATTTGCTTTTCCATTTCGGTAATAGCCGAAAAAGCCCGGGCGGTTTCATCAAAAACCGTGCGTGTGTCTTCGGTAAGCAGATGTTGCGGTAGATAAGCCACTACCGTATCTTTAGGATACGAAACAGAACCTTTTGAAGGTTCGCGAATCCCTGCCAGTATTTTTAATAGAGTGGATTTCCCCGCACCGTTCTTTCCCATCAGGGCGATGCGATCTTTCTCGTTGATTACAAATGAAATATCCTGAAAAAGTGTTTGTCCGTTGAATTCGACTGTAAGTCCGTCGGCTGATAACATGTGTTTAAATTAGGGTCTGCTTAAAAAGCATAATAAATCTGATACATAGTAATATATAGTGATTTTTTTAAGTATAAATGCAAGGTTTTTGAATATAACTGTCAATTTTCTTTGCACCACAATTTCTGTTTTTATTGAACGATGTCCTGAAAGGACTAAATATGAACCAACGGTCAGCGTAGCTAATAACCGCCAGTAAAACTGGCGGACAAGAATAGTAGAAAGGAAAAGAGCCCTGAAAGGGTTCAATAATACCATATTATGATATTGTTCAGCCCACTTCGGGGCTGGGGTTCTTGGTTATTCAACATCCCCCAGTATCGCTACGCTCACTAGGGGTTATTCACATTTAGCCACTCCGTGGCATAAAATAGTTTTTCAGCAGACCCTATTTTATCTTTTATGAAGAGGGATAGAATATTTTTAGAAAATTGTTGCAATTCAGGCCAAGCATCTTTTAGGAAATATCCGCCCGGCGATTAATATTGTTTAATCCCATACAATAACAATGATAAAATAATATGGATAACCAATATAATTTTCCGGAAATTACCGGATCAATAATAAATCCGGACTCTCAACTTATCAAGGAGAATCCTGAGAAAATAAATTAGGCTATTGAAGGTCTTGATATCCGGGTAATGGTTAAATCAATAATACAGACCGGATTATTTTTGAAAATAAATAATCTTATTTTTTCATTATTATCCATTATCCACCTTTTTTGCAATTTTTATCCACCTTTATCATTAATAATTATTTATATCTTTGACAAATAAAAATTGTATCGTTTTTTTTTGAATATGCTAACTTCAAATCAATAATCATTATAGTTCAAATCCATGAAAATAAAACAAGCTTATTTTTTGCTGTGTTACCTGTTTTTTTCAACACAAATATCTGCGCAAACTTATCAAAAAACCAATTTGGGAATTAAAACAACTACTCAATTCATGACCGTTGAGATTCAGTTTTACAGCCCAACTATTGTTCGCGTGTTGAAAGCTCCCGAAGGAGTCCCGACTGCAAAAACAAGTCTTTCAGTCGTAAAAACTCCCGAAAAAACCGATTTGAAAATTGCCGACGATGGGAACAACGTTATCATCAGCAGTAATTCAATAAAGGTGTCTTATAGTCTTATTACCGGAAAAATTGCATTTTCGGATATGAAAGGCAATCCTTTGTTTACTGAAAAAGATTACGGTACGCAGTTTACACCCACCCTTGACGTGAAAAAAGAATCATTCATTGTTCGCCAGGCATTTATGTTGGATAAAGATGAGGCAATTTACGGATTGGGACAACAACAAAACGGAAAACTAAATCAACGCGGTCAAAGAGTTATATTGAAAAACGACAATATGAAAATTTGTATTCCTTTCATTCAATCCATCAAAGGATACGGCATTTTCTGGGACAATTATTCATCAACTACTTTTACCGATAATCCACAGGAAATGTCGCTCGAATCATTAGGCGATTGTACCGATTACTATTTTATGTATGGTGGAAACGGCGATGGAGTTGTTGCACAAATGCGCGACTTAACCGGTCAGTCGCCTATGTTGCCTTTGTGGGCATACGGTTACATTCAATCAAAAGAACGGTATAAAAACCAGGATGAGATTGTGTCTGTTGTTGAAAAATACCGTAGCCTGAAAGTTCCACTGGATGGCATTGTTCAAGACTGGCAATATTGGGGACAAGACAGCCTGTGGAACGCGATGAGTTTCGACCAATCAAGCTATCCCGACCCGCAAACAATGGTGGATAAAATCCATAACCTGAAAGCCCACCTGATGATTGTGGCTTGGCCTGGTTTTGGCCCGAAAACCAATCAATACAAAGAGCTGCTGGCAAAGAAAATGATAATCGACTTTGA
>JAJFVH010000150.1 GCA_021371875.1 Bacteroidales bacterium | reverse complement strand
TACAAAAGGCAGGTTACTTATTTTTCTCAAATTATTATCGCTCTGTTCGTGTGTAAATTAAGAAACCGCCGTATACCGAACGGTACGTACGGTGGTGTGAGAGGACAGTGAGCGAACTAATCGCTCACTTCCTACTCGATTTTTAAGTTTTTTTCAGCAAGCCCTAATTAACATTATTCCATGAGTAGGCGATTCACATACACAAGTAGCGTGGTTACCATCCCCATTTCAGTTTCATAAAGATATTCCTTCCCGGCTCGTAAAAATCGAGTCCACGCGTGTTGAACAAATGATTTTTATACGCTTTGTCGAATACGTTATCCACTCCGGCAAAGAGTTGTAAGGCGGTTTGTTTAAGTTTAACCGGCATGGAATGAATGTCGAAATTAAAAACAACATACCCTTGTGTCGGAGTCTCGGTTGGAGCTACTTCCGATTGTTTAGCCGCCCAAACCACTGTTAAAGCTGTTTCAAACAATTTTTCCGTCCGGTAGTTGAGCGAAGCCAAGCCGTGTGCCGGCGGTATTTGGGGCAAAAAAGTTCCGGCTTTAATATCGCGGGTGTACACATAGCTTGCATTTGTTTTAAGCCTGAAGTTATTCGAAATCAACCAGTCGAATTCAAGTTCGGCTCCTGCAAAAAGCGCCTGGTCGATGTTCTTGTTTTCAAAAATCAAAGGGGTTGCCGATGTTTTAATTTCCGCTATCAAATCGAAGAGGTAATTGGCAAAGAAGTCGACTTTCAGCAATAATTTATTCTCCGTGAGGGTGTAACTTAAATTGGAATAAAGTCCTTTTTCAGGTTTCAAACCGGGATTTCCCAAGCGCACTCCATTTCCCAGATCGATATATTTAAACCGTTCCTCGATAGATGCCAC
Organism: Bacteroidales bacterium; assembly: GCA_021371875.1. Lineage (GTDB taxonomy): Bacteria > Bacteroidota > Bacteroidia > Bacteroidales > Paludibacteraceae > Paludibacter. The sequence goes on along the minus strand of JAJFVH010000150.1, from coordinate 10,725 downwards.
TCTGTATGCGTTTGATAGCGAAAGTGCGATTTTGTGTCGGGTTACTGGGCTGTATTCCAAATCGATATGTGCCGAATACGAGAAATCATGATTCACACTGGCATCGAAAATGACATTCTTTGTAAAAGGAATATTATTTCGTTCTCCATCAATTATTTTATAACTGAATATCCGGTTGAATGCCGTATCGTTTTTAGTATGTAAATAATCGAGCCTGAGTCCTGCATTCAGGTTCAAGTGCCGGGGGTCAATTACTTTTTTGTAAAGCGCGAAAAATCCGACATCAAGCATTTGAGCTTTTGGAGTGGGAATTTCACCAATCACAGTGGTGTCGGCGCCGAAATTTATTTTCATACGGCCGGTTTCGGAGTCGCGGAGCCAACTTTCAACTCCCAAGGTAACAGAGTTATAATCGTTGAAATACAAATTTGTTGTTGCCTTTACGCCCGATGTTATATTCAGGCTTGCAGGCAAGGTCAAATTTGCAGCATTGGGTTTTATTTCCACATCGCGACTGATATTTTGCGTGTAAGCTTTAAATCGCAAATCTTTTATCCTGTCCGATATGTTGGTGAAAATATATTCTCCGCTCAATTGATTTCGTTTTATGGCAGTGTAGCGTACTGTGGCTGTTGCGGGAAAGGAGTTTCCTCCGGGAATTCCCACATTCCATGCTTCGAAATGATTGTAATTGACCAACAGTTCCTGGTTGTCGCCGTATTTCATTCCGCCTTTCAACCCCCACGAAGCATCGTTGAACTGGCTGTTATTTAATGTGCCAGCCGGTGTTTTGGTGTCTTGAGCAGTCCGGTAACTGCCATTGACTGAAACATACCATTTTTTATCCGTAAAATTAATAGTGGCTGCATTTGTCCACATATTATTTACGGAGTGAAAACCTGAACTCACTTTACCCGATGTTTTGAAAAAATCGGAATAACTGGGTCGTTCTGGTACAAAATTAACAACTCCACCCATGGCGCCTGTTCCGTACAAAACCGAACCTGCTCCCTTGATGACTTCAATCTTCTCAAGGCTGTTCATGTCGACAGTCGAAAGTACGCCGGCAATGTCGGTAGCCGACTGAATTCTATCCTGATCGAGCAAAAACAACAACCTTTGCTCGGACATGCCGCGCACATTCATCGATGTAGCCCAGATGCCATCGCGCGAAAGCCAAATTCCCGTTTCGTTTTGTAAGGCGTCTGCCGGCGTTTTAAAGTCGTGTATTTCAATGTTCTTTTTATCGACCGAAGCATAAGGCAACGATAAATTGCCGGCTGCAATACTGTAAACAGTAATTTCTTTTATATCCCTGTGTTGAATTGAATCGTTAGGTGCGGCTAACGGTAGGGATGGAGTATTCAACGCGGCACTTAAAATGAGTGAAAATGCGAATGAAGTCATGTTTCAGTAGTTTTGTTTTTAAATTCAAGACAAAAGTAAATAAAATTGACGTAGAAATATTATCAAAATGAAACATGATTGATTTCGATTGCGTTAAAAATGCAGAAATATACAAACCCGGCCAAGATTTATTTCATAAAACCAGAATGCATATTGAATTTCTTTTTACTTTGCAGGCTCTTTGTTGTATTTTTTATATCGCGCATCTGTCATCTCAATAATAAAAATAAAAATCATGGATACATTGAGTAGTGAAAAGTCGAAAACCATTGGTATCTTTAACGACAGTTTTCCCCCGATTATGGATGGTGTGGCGGTGGCTACCCACAACAGCGCGTATTGGTTGTACCGGATGAATCAACCGGTTTGTGTTGTAATCCCCAGGATTCCTAATTATACCATTGACGAACCTTATCCCGTTTACCGTTATTCTTCACTGCCATTGATTTTGCGTCGTCCATACAGATTGGGGTTCCCCAAAATTGATCTGGCATTTCAAAATATACTTGACAAAATTCCTTTCGGATTAGTACATGCTCATTGTCCCTTTTCTTCGGGACATTTAGCCTTACGCGTTGCCAGGAAAAAGAAAGTACCTTTGGTTGCTACCTTTCACTCTAAATACAGGGACGACTTTGAACGATTTGTTCACAACAAACGAATAGCCAAATTGATGACGAATGAAGTAATTCGATTCTTCGAAAAAGCCGACGAAGTATGGATTCCGCAAGCGGCGGTAGAAGAAACCATCCGTGAGTACGGTTTCAAGGGAAAAGTAGTTGTTGTGGAAAACGGGAATGATTTTGCAGGGATGGATTCAATTGAGAAATTCAGGACAGAATCGCGTGATTTTCTGAAAATTAAGGAACACGAACTGGGGTTTTTATTCGTAGGCCAACATATTTGGGAAAAAAACACAAAACTGATTATCGATGCGTTGAGTTTGATAAAAGATTTATCTTTTAAAATGTATTTCATCGGAACAGGTTATGCCGTAGACGATATGAAACAAATGGTAATAGATCATGGTTTAGACGATAAAACAGAATTTAAAGGGTTGATTCTCGAACGTGAATTAATTAAAAAGTATTATGCTGCTGCCGATTTGTTTTTATTCCCCTCCGTTTACGATAATGCACCTTTGGTGGTACGTGAAGCAGGAGCTTTGCAAACCCCGTCTGTGCTTGTAAAAGGATCGACGGCTTCCGAAATTATTACCGATAATCTGAATGGGTTTTTAATAGAAAATTCGGCTGAATCGCTTGCAAACAAAATAAGGGAACTGGCTGCCCAGCCTTTACTGATAAAGAACGCAGGTGCAAACGCTGCTCATACCATTGCCCGCTCGTGGCAGGATGTTACCGCCGAAATTTACGACCGCTATCATTTTTTGATGCAAAGAAAAGCTAAATGAAACAGAAGAAGATTCAAAAAACGAATGATAATCCCTTTAAATTTTCCCGGATTTTAATTCCTGTTATCATCGGTGTTGTTGTTATTGTCGGATTGTTTCTGGGAGAGTTTGACACTGATACACTGGCAAATATTAATTTTACTTTTACCAGCATTGTCTATATTGTACTTGCATTTTTGTTGATGCTTGGACGTGATTTTGGGATGGTCTGGCGTTTCAGGTTGTTGACTGATAAAAATTTATCCTGGTGGCAGGCTTTTAATATCCATGTTTTGAGTGAGTTTACTTCAGCGGTAACCCCTTCGGCGATAGGAGGCTCGGGTTTAGTGGTTTTATTTATGAATAAAGAGGGAATCGGTGTCGGGCGAAGCACAGCTGTCATGTTTGCCGGATTATTAATGGACGAGTTGTTTTTTGTTATTATTTGTCCTTTTGTGTTTCTTTTCGTTCCCATGAATGAATTGTTCAATGCCACATCGTTGATAACATCCACCATCGGTGTAATTTTCTGGACAGTGTATTCAGCTTTATTCATTTGGACATTCGTTCTTTATATGGGATTGTTTCATCGCCCCGATTTGATTGCCAAACTTGTGCAACTGCTTTTTAAATTACCTTTTTTACGTAAATGGCATCCGAAAATTGCTGCTTTTGGCGAACATATTATAGAGTCGTCAAAAGAAATCAGTAAAAGATCAATAGGTTTCTGGTTGAAAGTTTTCGCCACAACCTGTCTTTCCTGGTCGTTGCGTTTTCTGGTAGTGAATGCGTTGTTTATGGCATTTGCTCCTGTTCAAAATCATTTGGTGATTTTTGGACGCCAATTAATGTTGTGGATTGTTATGGTTGTAAGTCCAACTCCGGGAAGTAGCGGATTAAGTGAATTTACATTCAAGGAATATTACAACGATATTGCCCTTGGTAATGGCCCGGTTTTGATTATTACAGTATTGTGGAGGATTATCAGCTATTATTTTTATTTGCTTTTGGGGGTATTGGTTATTCCGCGATGGATTGCCGGGAAGTTTAAAAAATCCATAGCGCCAACTGTCTGAAAATCTTCGTAATCAACAGGAAGTTTATTTAATTTTATTTGCATGTAATTAAAAATCAAACTTATAAGTTTTGATTTTTAATTTTTATACATTATCTTTGTGAGCTTCAATTCAAAAAAATATAAATTAGATGATAAAAAAATTTCTAATCCTGCCTGTCCTTTTACTTAGCTGGACTCACGTATTTTCATGTACAAACTTCTTGGCCGGAAAAAATGCAACCGTTGATGGTTCTACATTAATCAGTTATTCAGCCGATTCCTATTTCCTTTTCGGCGCATTGTATCATTATCCTGCTGCAACCTATCCTGGAGGAACCATGCTTGATATTCGCGAATGGGACTCCGGTAAATACCTGGGTAAAATAAAACAAGTGGAGAAAACATATTCGGTCGTTGGGAACATGAACGAACATCAGGTTAGTATCGGCGAAACGACTTTTGGCGGACGTGAAGAGTTGATTGATACAACCGCCATTATGGATTACGGGAGTCTGATGTATGTTGCCCTGCAACGTGCCCGTACTGCCCGTGAGGCGATTAAAATAATGACTGACTTAGTTGACGAATACGGCTATTACAGTTCGGGAGAATCGTTTTCGATAGCCGACCCTAACGAAGTGTGGATTCTTGAAATGATAGGAAAGGGACCCAAAAATAGAGGAGCAGTCTGGGTTGCCCAGCGCATCCCCGACGATTGTGTTTCGGGCCATGCTAACCAGGCTCGCATTACCACTTTCCCATTCGACGATAAAAACAATTGCTTATATGCCGAAGATGTGATTGCATTTGCCCGTGAAAAAGGATATTTCAAAGGTAAAAACACGGAATTCAGTTTCTCCGATACTTATGCGCCACTCGATTACAGCGCGTTACGAATTTGTGAAGCCCGCGTGTGGAGTTTCTTCCGTAAAGTATATCCGGCTATGGATAAATATATTACTTATGTAAAAGGTGAAACCGCAGAACGCATGCCTCTTTGGATTAAACCAGCGTTTAAAATAAGTGCGCAAAATTTCAAGGAATATATGCGTGACCAGTATGAAGGAACCGAATTTGATATGACAAAAGGTGTTTGTGCTGCTCCATTCGGCGGTAAACTCCGTCATAGCCCGCTCGGGTTTAAAGTGGATGGAGTGGAATATATGCATGAGCGTCCGGTGGCAACACAGCAAACCGGTTTTACTTTCGTGGCTCAAATGCGCAGCTGGTTGCCCGATTATATTGGCGGAATTCTTTGGTTTGGTGTCGACGACGCTGCCAGTAATATTTATGTTCCCATGTATTGCGGTATCAACGGAGTTCCCGAATGTTACAATCAGTATAACGGAAGTTTACTTGAATACTCTCCTACATCGGCTTTTTGGATTTATAACGGGGTGGCAAATTATGCTTATGGTAAATACTCATTTATGATGCCCGATATTAAAAAAGTGCAGGCTCACTGGGAAAGCAATTTTAATATCCTTGTTCCGTCGATAGATAAGGCGACTGTCAATATGACCGAAGACGATGCACGGGCATTTTTGACAGACTTCAGCCATTCGCAGGCCGAAAACTCAACTGCCGCATGGAAAAAACTTGGCGAGTACTTGTTGGTTAAGTATATGGATGGAAATATTAAGAAAGAAAAAGATGGTAAATTCGAACAAAACGAATATCACATACCTCCCGGAATTATAAGAGCAGGATATCCTGAAGAAATTCTGCGTCAAATTGCCAAAGAAAATCCGGGTCAGCGTGTGAAAACCGAGGAAGAATTGAAAGCAAGAAAATGAACTATTCATAAATTTCCTTGTTGTTTTTAATAAATAATTTTAAACAACCATGAGATTGTCAAAGCTATATACTGAGTTTTTCGAAAGTGAAAAAGCCGGAGGACTGATTCTGGTTTTTGCTACCGTGCTGTCGCTTGTGCTTGCCAATTCTTCTTTTCAATCGGGGTATCTGGCTTTCTGGGATACGGATTTAGGTGGTCATACAATTGTTCATTGGATAAATGATGGATTGATGACCATTTTCTTTTTGCTTATCGGTCTCGAACTGGAACGCGAAATTTACGAAGGCGAACTTTCAAACATCAAAAACGCTTCGCTTCCCATTATTGCAGCCATCGGTGGGATGATAGTTCCGGCCGGCATTTTCCTGTTGCTGAATTACGGAACCCCCACTCAATCGGGTGCAGGTATTCCTATGGCTACCGATATTGCATTTGCAATAGGGATATTATCGTTACTTGGAAATAAAGTACCCGGGTCACTGAAAATATTTCTTACGGCTCTGGCTGTTATCGACGATTTGGGCGCCATTATAATTATTGCTGTTTTTTATACGTCTTCAATTTCAGTGATAAATCTGCTTATTGCATTGTCCATTTATGCAGTTCTTATTGTGTTGAACCGCCTGAAGGTTTACAATATGATTCCATATTTGATTGGAGGAGTCGTTATGTGGTATTTTATGTTGCACTCAGGCGTTCATGCAACGATTACAGGCGTTTTGCTGGCATTTGCCATTCCTTTCGGAAAAAATAAGGAGAAATCGCCGTCCTTCAAACTTCAGCATTTTTTACATAAACCTGTAGCATTTTTCATTCTTCCGCTTTTTGCCATTGCCAATACAGGAATTGTTATCAACAGCGGATGGCAAAACAATTTATTGGAAGTGGGAAGTCTTGGAATAATTTTCGGACTTTTGATAGGAAAGCCTTTAGGCATAGCATTATTTTCTTATATAGGAGTAAAAATGAAACTCTCGGTGTTGCCAAAAGACTTACGTTGGAGTTGTATAATTGGCACGGGTTTTTTGGGAGGTATCGGATTTACAATGTCTATTTTCATCACCATGCTTGCATTCAATAGCCCCGATTTAATCAATAATGCTAAAACGGCTATTCTGATAGGTTCGTTTTTGTCGGGTGTAGTGGGGTTTGTTTGGCTCAAAACATTACTCAAAACCAAAGTGGTAGATACGGATGAGTAACCGCTATGATTGCAACCGGTAAAACATTATTAACGCAGCGGTAGTTTACCAATAATTTTGAAGTCCGATTAACTTTTTGTTGTTTTGCTTTTTCCAGAACCATTCGTTTAATTTATAGGTCAGAAAAGCGCTTCCCGCACCCAAAACAGCTCCGGCAAGTACGTCGCTCGGATAGTGAACCCCAAGATTCATGCGTGAATAGCCAACCGAGCATGCCCATACATAACTTGGAGCAATAACGTACCATTTAGGGTATTTCAAACTCAGGGATGTAGCAGTGGCAAATGCAAGCGAAGTATGCCCTGAAGGAAAGGACATTGAAGTCTCTGTTTCGTAAGCAACAATATCAGGATAGTTAATATAAGGGCGGGGACGGTTAAAAGAGTGTTTTAATCCATAAGTAAGTGCACCATCAACGCCAAGGCTGACACCTACATAAATAGCGTTTTTGAGCAAGCCATCATCTTTCTCTATCAAAGCCATAGCGCCCATTATCACCGGCACACCTATTGCTACCCCCGTAGTAGTGTTTGATACAAACCGAGAATAAGCCACAGTTGCCGTAGAGCTGTTAATGGTCTTCAGTAGTTCAATGTCGGCGTTTTGAGCCGAAATATGTGGACTTAACAACGAGAAAGCACTGAAAAGCAGAATAAAATTCGTAAATTTGCGCATATTTTTTTGCCAAAGATAATTTTTTTGTTTGTAATTGAAGGGGTTTTAATGTATAAAATTGCCATATTAGGTCCTGAGTCAACGGGGAAGTCGGAATTAGCCAAAGCATTAGCTGAATATTATCATGCCGAATGGGTTCCCGAATATGCACGGGAATATATTGAAAAACTTTCCGCACCTTACACTTACGATGATGTTTGTGCGATAGCGAAAAAGCAAATAACACAGGAAGAATTTTATCAAAATAATAATGTCGGTGATTTTGTTTTTTTTGATACTGAATTAATTATCACCAAAGTATGGTTTGAGTATTGCTACAATCGTGTGCCCGAATTCGTGTTGCAAAAACTTGGCGGTAATTATTTCGATTTTTACCTGCTTTGTTTTCCCGATGTAGCCTGGCAACCCGATCCTGTACGTGAACATGGCGACGACCGTGAATATTTTTTCGATTGGTATCAAGCTGAAATTATAAAAACAGGAAAGCCTTTTTTTATAGTAACCGGAACCGGCGAACAACGAACATTCAATGCAATAAACGCGATAGACGCAATGTTAAAAGTATAATCAAATGAATAAAAAACTATTAGATACAATTAAAAAACTTTCGGACATTGAAAGTTTCAAAGATGTTTGCCACCAGCAAAACGAGAATAACCCCATGCCATCGGTAGAGGTACTGGAAGAAATCGTACAGCTTATACGTTCCATTTTATTCCCGGGTTATTTTGGCGATGCTGCCGTCAATTCCAAAACCATGCTTTATCATATTGGCGTTAATATCGATAAATTGCAGGTGTTGTTGTCGATGCAAATTAAAGCCGGACTGTGCTTTGAAACCAGGGACGAAACAGTGGCTTGTTTGGAGATAGATAAAATGTCCAAAGAAAAAGCATCGTTGTTTATAACTTTATTGCCCGAAATTCGCACCAAGCTGCATACCGATGTGATTGCAGCTTACAATGGCGACCCGGCTGCAAAAAGTTTTGGAGAAGTAATTTTTTGTTATCCGAGTATCCGGGCTATTCTCAATTACAGAATTGCCAATGCGTTGCTTCATCTCGGTGTGCCGTTGATCCCGCGTATTATTACCGAAATGGCGCACTCTGAAACCGGAATTGATATTCATCCCGGTGCAACAATCGGGGAATATTTTACAATTGATCACGGAACCGGTGTTGTAATTGGCGAAACGGCAATTATTGGTACGAATGTAAAAATGTATCAAGGTGTTACGCTCGGAGCAAAAAGTTTTCCGCTTGACGAAAACGGCAATCCGATCAAAGGTATTCAGCGGCATCCGCACATCGGGAATAATGTGATTATATATTCAAATTCTACAATTTTGGGTAAAATTACAGTGGGCGACGGAGCTGTGATTGGCGGAAATATCTGGGTTGATACCGATGTGCCTGCCGGAGCAAAATTGGTACAAAGGAAATAAATAAAAAGGACTATATGGAATTTGAAATGATAGCGAAAACCTTTCGGGGTTTAGAAGAGGTTTTGGCAACCGAACTTGTAAATCTGGGAGCAAACAATGTTGAGATTCAACGTCGTGCAGTCAGTTTTACGGGCGATAAAGCATTTATGTACAAGGCAAATTTACATTTGCGCACGGCATCCCGGATTTTAAAACCTATTGCGTCATTTCAGGCAAACAATCCTGACGAAGTTTACGAACAGGTTAAAAAAATTACCTGGTCGGATTATATGGCTGTAGATGCTACTTTTGCCATCGACTCAACGGTTTATTCCGAAGAATTCCGTCATTCAAAATTTGTAGCCTATCGTGTGAAAGATGCTATTGTCGATTGGTTTAAAGAAAGTACCGGCGACCGTCCTTCGGTGCGGCTCGACAATCCGCAGTTTATGTTCAATATCCACATTGCCGAAAACCGTTGTACATTGTCGCTCGACAGTTCGGGGGAATCATTACATAAACGGGGATACCGGATTTCACAAAACGAAGCTCCGCTAAACGAAGCTTTAGCTGCTGCAATGCTTCTGATGGCGGGCTGGAACGGCCAAACGAATTTTGTCGATCCCATGTGCGGTTCGGGTACTTTGCTGATCGAAGCTGCTTTGATTGCGCTGAATATACCACCGGGAATTTACCGTTCATCTTTTGGCTTTGAAAAATGGAACGATTTTGATCCGGAACTTTTCGATATCATTTATAATGATGATTCGGCTGAACGGTCATTTAATTTTAAAATTTATGGTTCGGATATCTCTTTGCGTGCCATTAAAATAAGCGAGCAAAATGTCAAAAGTTCAGGTCTGGGAAAATATATCGAATTGCAGACTAAATCAATTAAAGACCTGGAACCTCCGGTCGAAAACTGTTTGCTTGTGACCAATCCTCCTTATGGCGAGCGAATTACATCTGATGATATTTTTGGATTGTATGCTGCTTTAGGTAGTACCTTAAAACATAAATTTGCAGGAAACACTTGCTGGGTTATCAGTTCGCACGAAGAATGTTTGGACAAAATCGGACTGAGACCCACTGAACGAATCCGGTTGTTGAATGGTTCGCTTGACTGTTGGTATTGCCATTATGAGATTTTTGCCGGAAAACGGAATGACTTTGTAGCCGGAAAACGGGGAAATAACCAGTAATAAATCGATGAAAGCGAAAAATAATTGTTTGAAGATATATTTTAAAATATAATTAATAAGCTGCAAAACAATATAATAGAGATTATATATTGCAAATACCAACGTGTAATTCAAAAAAACTGTTTGCAGGTTTCAAAAAATACCTTACTTTTGCACCGCAATTGCCCAGATGGCGGAATTGGTAGACGCGCTGGTCTCAAACACCAGTGGATTCACTTCCATGCCGGTTCGATCCCGGCTCTGGGTACTTTAAAACCTCGATAATAAGCTGACAAACAGCGACTTATCGAGGTTTTTTATTTGACTACTGAAACACTACTGAAACATTTTTGGAGCTTTGAATTTCATTGTTTCAGTAATTCAAATTTGCATCAAAAACAATCTACAACCACTCAAAGCCCTTTTTTACTCTATTTGCCTTGAATTAGGGGTAATAGACAAAAAGTAGGCTGAAAGTTGCTAAATCGCCTGCTATCATTACCTTTGAGGCATTTGAAAGTATATGAATAAAAAATTTGCATTTTCTGTGGTTCAAAAATCACAAAAAAGAACGGTAAGAAGTCGGGAG
>JAJFVH010000132.1 GCA_021371875.1 Bacteroidales bacterium | reverse complement strand
CATTCCGTGGCAGGCAACATCGGCAACAATACTTCTCTTATATCGCAACGGCCGTTTCGTAGCCCGCACCACACCATTTCCGATGTAGCTTTGGTTGGTGGCGGAACTTTTCCGCAGCCCGGCGAAATTTCGTTGGCGCACAATGGAGTGCTTTTTCTTGATGAGCTTCCCGATTTTAAACGTACGGTTTTGGAAGTGATGCGCCAACCGCTCGAAGACAGAAAGATATGTATCTCCCGTGCCAAGTTTGCCATTGAAGATCCGGCCAGTTTTATGTTGGTTGCTTCGATGAATCCTTGTCCGTGTGGCTATTACAACCATCCCGACCGTGAATGTGTATGTGCTCCGGGTGTAGTTCAGAAATACCTCAGCCGCATTTCGGGGCCGCTGCTCGACAGGATCGACATTCATATCGAGATTGTGCCGGTGCCGTTCGAAAAACTTTCGGAACTGAAAGAATCGGAAAGCAGCGAGAAAGTACGCGAGCGTGTGATAAAAGCCCGCCAGATACAGGAATTACGTTTCAGGGATGTTGATGGGGTGTATTGCAATGCCCAAATGTCGTCGAAACAAATGCGTACTTTTGCACCAATAGATAAAGCCGGTTCGGAATTGCTTAAAAACGCCATGCAACGCCTGAATTTGTCGGCTCGTGCTTATGACAGGATTATAAAAGTGGCCCGTACCATTGCCGATCTCGATGACTCGGAACATGTACTCTCCAATCATATTGCCGAAGCTATAAATTACCGGAATCTTGACAGGGAAGGATGGGCAGGCTGAAGGTAAAAAACACTATCCCAAAGTTTTAAAACCCTGGGATAGCTGTACTTGCTGGTATTTGAAAACTTTAGAACTTCAAAGTTACCGCAGCTAAGAAGTTGATGCCGGCTTGCGGGAAAAACCTCGATTCGTTAATGCGTTCTCCACCTAAATAATACGAATACCAGGTATAAGCATTGGTTTCATATTCGGTATTGAATAAATTATTTACCAATACCTGAAAATCAATTCCTTTCATTTTTTTCAAAGACAAAGCGTATTTTAAACTCAGGTTGTTTACAAAATAAGTATCGATGGAGCGTTCGTCGTTCGAAGTATTGTCAAAATACTGTTTGCCAACATAATTTGAATAAAAACCGATTTCAAACCGATTGAAATTAACTGTAAATATACTGTTTGCAACTACATCGGGCGAATAGGCAATGTCGGTTTTTCCCAGATGATTATCCTGCGAGCCAATCCAGTTCCAGCCGGCATCGTACACATCCACATCTTCTTCCGTAAAGTTCAGAATCTTGTTTTGACTCAAAGTCACATTACCATCCCATTGAAGCCAATTATTTATTTTAACTCCGGCGGTCAGTTCTATTCCTGCACGATAACTGTCGGGGATATTGGTTGTCAGTAACTCGCCAATCTCACTTATTTTTCCGGTCAAATTCAATTGGTTCCTGTATTTCATGTAATACAGGTTTGCCCCGACCGAAAAATGGGTTGACTGAAAACGATAACCTGCTTCGGTATCATACAAAGTTTCGAAAGTGGGCTGTTTTTCGTTTTTAGCTCTTTCGGTGTAATTATTTCTGTTTGGTTCCCTGTTCGAGATGGAATACGAAGCGTACACATCGTTTTGTTTATTTAGTTTATAAGTCAATCCGAATTTAGGGTTAAAAAAATTATATTGATGCGTTTGGGTAATATCACGCATGGCATTATTATCTTCATTGTATTTATCGTCGGTTCCTGCCATGCGATAATTGATATAACGATATTGCAGATCCGCCGAAGCAAAAAGCCCGGTCAACAATTCTGCATTTAGTTTGGCGTAAATGTTTGCATCGTCTTTTACCGAACTGCTTCTGTACCAATCTTTACTCATGTCCAGATTGTTGGCATTGCGCACCCAAATCACTTTCCCGTAATGGTTGCCATCGTAACGATTAATTGCTCCACCTATCGAAGCATTTAGTTTGCCGGCTTCGTAATTCAAAGCCCAGGTTACGCCGTAAAAATAATTATCCAGCCATTTCTGGCGAACCAAATCGGTTGTTTCGAGCGTTTCACCATCAATTACAGCCGGAATTAAACCATACTCAAGGTATGAACGGTCTTTTTTGTATTCTTCGTAATAACCGATTCCGCGCGTTAAATGCGCCGTTGCGTTCAGGTGAAGTTTTGCGTTCAGTTCCTGCATCCAATGTAGTTGATAATGCGTTTGGTTATAATTATCGGTCTGATTATTATAGTATTGTGTATTGCCTGTATTGTCAGTATATTCGCCCAGTTCGTTGTAGGTACGATGGGTTTTCATGATTTCCGAATCTACGCCGTTCCACGCCTGATAGGTCTTTTCGTTTCCGCCAAATGTGATAAATTTAAGTGTGGTTTTATCACGGAAATATCCTGCAGAAAAGAAATAGGATTTTAAATTTACCGAAGCACGGTCGACATATCCGTCGGAAGTGACATTCGACAGTCGTGCATCGAATGAAAAGCCATTGTTCATCAGCCCTGTTCCTGCTTTCAACGTGTTTTTGTTGGTGCTGAACGAACCAAGCGCTGAACTGATCTCGCCGTAAGGTTTTGCATTCAGAGTTTCGGTTTGCATATTCATGCTTGCCCCGAAAGCTGCTGCCCCGTTGGTTGAAGCGCCCACGCCACGTTGTACTTGCACCGACGAAAGCGATGACGCAAAGTCGGGCATATTCACAAAGAAGGTTCCATGCGATTCGGCATCGTTCAGCGGAACGCCGTTTACCGTAATATTGGTACGGTTGGCATCAGTTCCGCGAATGCGGAAACCCGTGTAACCGATTCCGGTTCCCGCATCCGAAGTTGTGATAAACGATGGCGTAAGCGCGAGCAAATACGGAATATCCTGACCCAGATTGCGTCGCTCGATGTCTTCCCGCTTTACATCGCTGTATGCCACTGCCGATCGGTCGTTGGCGCGGAGTGAAGTGATGGTAACTTCGTCAATAGCAAAAGTTTTGTCGCTGAGTTTTATGGTCAGCTCCTTGTCGGCTACTGCTTCTAACTTAACGGTTTCGTAACCGAGAAACGAAACCTCGATGGCATAACGCGTTTTAGTAAGTCTATCAAAAATAAAAACACCTTGCTTGTCGGTGGTTTTTCCCAACGATTCACTTTTTATATACACTGTAGCGCCACTTAAAACACTACCATTTTCGTCAATCACTTTTCCTTTGATAAAGTGTTGACCGAAGGACATTACAGTCCATGTCAGCATAAATGCTGTGATAAAGATTTGTCTCATAACAAATTGATTAATTAGTTAATAAAATTGTTTTGAGAGCCTAAAAAAATACGGATGATTGGTTCTTATTCCCTTCGCGGAATTACCCGTGCAGGTTCAAAGGGTATGATCTCAGCCCGAAATATTAAGGCACCCCATTCTAAATGTTTGACTTTTTAAACGTTTTAAAGTTCGAAACGTTTAAAGTTGTAATAAAAGAAACAACGGTACTGGAAGCGAACCGAATGCTTTTCGGGTACAAAGTTAGTATATTTTTTTTAGTTTTCACATCCAAACACATCCAACGAACAAGATTTGGCGCTGAAATGTTTAATTAGTGACCAACATTTTCCAGAATAAAACAGTAACACAGTAATTATCGTATCCTCCCAATATTTATATAAGTTAATATATCATAAATGATTAAGCAGATAAATATCGCGTGCGATATAAAACCGTATTTTTGTATCGTGAACGATATAAATAATTAAAAACAAGATAATATGAAAGCTAATTTTTATGATTTTAAAGCAACTTCATTACAAGGTAAAGAAGTGAGCATGGAGACTTACAAGGGTAAGGTTGTTTTGGTAGTAAACACAGCCAGTAAATGTGGACTGACGCCTCAATACGAAGGTCTTGAAAAACTTTACAAAGAATATAAGGACAAAGGTCTGGTAATTCTCGGTTTTCCCTGTAACCAGTTTGGGAAACAAGAACCTGGGACTGAGAAGGAAATTTCAGAAGGCTGTTTGATTAATTACGGAGTATCTTTCCCAATGTTTTCGAAAATTGATGTAAACGGCTCCAATGCTCATCCTATTTATAAATATCTGAAAAAAGAACTGAAAGGTTTTCCGGGCAGTGAAATCAAATGGAACTTTGGTAAATTTCTGATTGATAAAGCTGGTACTCCATACAAGCGTTTCTCGCC
>JAJFVH010000126.1 GCA_021371875.1 Bacteroidales bacterium | reverse complement strand
CTAATTCTTTACAAACCGAATTCAGCTTTAATTTCGTCAACTTTATCCGTTTTTTCCCAGGTGAAAAGTTCCACATTCAAACAAATTTCGTTTCCGTTTCCATCTTTGAAACATTTGGTAACTTCAACCGGAGTGCGGCCAACATGACCGTAAGAAGCAGTTTCTTCGTAAATAGGATGGCGCAGTTTCAGGCGTTCTTCGATAGCTTTTGGGCGCATATCGAACAATTTTTCGATTTTTGCTGCAATTTCGCTATCGCCGAGTTGTATCTGAGCAGTTCCGTAAGTGTTTACGTACAAGTTCATGGGTTTGGCAACGCCGATAGCATAAGCCACCTGCACCAGCACTTCGTTCGCCAATCCGGCGGCTACCATGTTTTTGGCAATGTGACGAGCTGCATAAGCGGCCGAGCGGTCTACTTTGGAAGGATCTTTACCTGAGAAAGCGCCGCCGCCGTGAGCGCCTTTACCACCGTAAGTATCTACGATGATTTTGCGTCCCGTCAGACCGGTATCGCCGTGAGGACCGCCGATTACGAATTTTCCGGTCGGGTTTACGTGTAAAGTATATTCCCCTTTGAAAAGTTGAGCAAATTGTATATCCAACGCTTTCACACGCGGGATCAGGATGTTTTTCACATCTTCGCGGATAATTGCCAACATTTCTTCATCGGCCTGAGCCTGAGTTTTTGTGGCAGTTGGTTGGATAAAATCGTCATGCTGAGTAGAAACGACAATAGTGTTTATTTTTACAGGTTTGTTGTTGTCGTCATATTCGATAGTAACCTGCGATTTAGAATCGGGACGGAGGTAAGTCATTACTTTTCCTTCCCGACGAACGGCAGCCAGTTCTTCTACCAAAGCGTGTGACAAATCGAGCGCAATCGGCATCAGGTTTTTGGTTTCGTTGGTTGCATAACCGAACATCATTCCCTGGTCACCGGCACCCTGGTTCATAGGGTCTTCGCGTTCAACGCCCCGATTAATGTCGCCCGATTGCTCGTGTAATGCCGAGAAAATTCCGCAGGCATTTCCGTCGAACATATATTCGCTTTTGGTATAACCAATGCGGTTAATTACACGGCGGGCTACCGACTGAACATCGATATAAGCGTTTGATTTTACTTCGCCGGCCAACACAACCTGTCCGGTGGTTACAAGGGTTTCGCAGGCAACTTTTGAGTTGCTGTCCAGTGCCAGAAAGTTATCGAGAATGGCATCTGAAATTTGATCGGCTACTTTGTCGGGATGACCTTCCGACACCGATTCGGATGAAAATAAATATCCCATTTTTTAATTTACGATTTTACGATTTACGATTTACGATTGCTTTTGATGCAAACTGCAAATCGAAACAGTAGCGTTAATAGAATTGTTTTAAAATCTCTGGTAAATAAATTAAAAGGGGAAAGACTGTTGGGACTTTTGTAAGATGGCAGAAAGGATTTGCAATTTAGCATTTTTTTCTGTGGTTGCAAGCAGTCCAAATCTCTCCACATTTTATTTATGTTGCAAAAATACACAAACTATTTCAATTGCTGCTTTGTTTTGGAAAAAATTAATACAAATTTGAGTGAAAACATAATGAGTTGATTAAGTTAGATTCAGTTGATTGGGTTTGGATAATCGTATTGATAGACTTTTAGACTTTAAAATCTTCCTTTCCACAATATGCGTAGCCAGTCACCCAGCTTTTTCTCCGCCGGATTATCCTGAACTTTCCAGATGGATTGATTTTTAAGTTCGTCGGGCAAAAATTGTTGTTCCACAAAGTGGTTCGGATAATCATGCGAGTATTTATAGTTTTTCCCGTAGTTCAAATCTTTCATTAATTTGGTAGGCGAATTACGCAGATGCAACGGCACAGGCAGGTTCCCAGTTCGTTCGACCAGCGCTAAAGCATCGTCGATTGCCAAATAAGCCGAATTGCTTTTGGGCGATGATGCCAGATAAACAGTGGCTTCGGCAAGAATAATCCGGCCTTCGGGCCAACCTATTTTTTGTAACGCATCAAAACAGGCGTTGGCAAGCAACAAAGCGTTCGGATTGGCCAGCCCGATATCTTCGGAAGCGGAAATCACCAACCGGCGGGCAATAAATTTCGGATCTTCGCCACCGGCCACCATGCGCGCCAGCCAGTAAATGGCCGCATCGGGGTCGCTGCCACGTATCGATTTGATAAAGGCTGAAATAATGTCGTAATGCATTTCTCCATCCTTATCGTAAGCCATGGGATTTTGCTGCAAACGTTCGGTAACAATTTCGTTTGTAAACCGTACCGCACCTTCAGGTGTAGCATCCGAAACTAATTCGATTATATTAAGTAATTTGCGGGCATCGCCACCGGAATAACGCAACAAAGAGTCGGTTTCTTCAAAAATGATTTCACGCTTTTTAAGCTCCGGATCTGTGGTAACCGCACGTTTTGCCAATTCAAGTAAATCGTTGTCATCGAGCGATTTCAGCACATAAACCTGGCAGCGCGAAAGCAAAGGTGTAATCACTTCGAAAGAAGGATTCTCAGTAGTTGCACCGATTAGCGTAACAGTCCCGTTTTCTACGGCTCCCAGCAGGGAATCCTGCTGCGATTTACTGAAACGGTGGATTTCGTCAATAAACAAAATCGGATTTCCACCTTGTGAAAAAAAACGGCTTTGTTTGGCTTTTTCAATCACTTCGCGCACATCTTTTACCCCCGAAGTTACAGCGCTGAGCGTGTAAAACGGTCGGTCGAGCTTGTTGGCAATAATTTTAGCCAAAGTAGTCTTGCCGACTCCCGGAGGTCCCCACAGGATAAATGATGCGATGTGGCCGGATTCAATCATTTGACGGAGGATGGCTTTTTCGCCAACCAGATGTTTTTGTCCGATAAATTGATCGAGAGTTTGCGGGCGGAGACGTTCGGCTAAAGGTTGCATTTTGCTGTTGTTTTAGAATGGCAAACTTACATAAAAATTTGAGATTTATAAATGGGGCAGATAAAAATCCTGAATGAACTTGTAAATGAAGAATGTAACATCTTGTTTTTTAGCAGGATGTTATGTTTTTATATGTTGAGCTAAACCAAATTGATTTTTATATTTTTGATTCAGCTAAATAAATGGTAATTTTGCACGAATTTAAATGTTATCTAAAAATCACTATTCACCGTTTTTTACAAAACTAAACTAAATGTATAGAACATATTTTGTTGCAATAATCTTCTTATGCAGTTTTACGGTGAGTATGGCAAGCCCGAGCGACTCTATATTAACTTATTATAAAAACGGTGAGTTTATAACATACAGTCAGGTTTGGGTCGATGTTCCGAATGAAATTATGAACGGTGTGGTTGATGATTTTCTTTATCAAACAAAATATGATTTGGATGCCATGTTCGGTTGGGCACTAAAAGATATGAAACTGAGAAAAGAAAAAGACGAGATAATTGTTTTTAATTTCAAATCGACCGAATATGATGAAAAAAATGATGTAATCAAAAATGTAGGTGATGTAGAAATACCGAATTTAATCAACTTTCCTGATATTCATGTCGACGACAGAATGACCAAAACAGTTTTAGCCGATGGACGAACGAAAGTAAATATCGATGTTTTGTATTCTGATAATTTTTTGAAAAAAACTACCGGTGTTTTTTATGTAAATCCCAAAAGAACTGACGGCTGTTGGATCACCCTTGAGATTAAGGTCAAATTCGGCCGGTTTTTTGATTTTTTTATAACAAAGTTTACCTATCGGTATATCATGGAATGGCGTTTTCAGAAGGTGATGCACAATATCGCCCTCGAAGCCGAAAGAAGAAAAAGTTTAATTGGAAAATAGGCAACCAGTGAACAATTTTAAACTTTTGCCAGTTAATAAGTTGGCAAACCTGGTTTTTGTATCAACCAGCGAAGATGAATAAAAACAGGAAATAAATTATGTCGAAATCATAATACTTATTCCGGAGAAATAAAAATGGCAGAGAAAACATTATTAGAAAAATTAGAGGGATTACAACATAAGTTCGAGGAAATTTCGACTTTAATTACCGACCCGTCAGTGATTTCGGATCAGAAGCGCTTTGTGAAACTAAACAAGGAATATCACGATTTGGAACAAATTCTGTATGCAAAAAACGAATACGAACTTGCACTGGCTCATTTGACTGAAGCAAAGGAAATTTTGGATACCGAAAGTGACCTTGAAATGCGCGAAATGGCCAAAGGCGAAATTGATACCATTGAACCTAAAATACCGGAGATGGAGGAAAATATCAAATTGCTGCTGATTCCTGCCGATCCCGAAGATAACAAGAACGCCATCGTCGAAATTCGCGGCGGAACCGGTGGCGACGAAGCGGCTATTTTTGCAGGAGATTTGTTTAAAATGTATGTAAAATACTGCGAAACAAAAGGATGGAAACTTGAAATTACCAATATCAGTGAAGGAACATCGGGCGGATACAAGGAAATTATTTTTACCGTTTCGGGCGAGAATGTATATGGAACGCTGAAATACGAATCGGGAGTACACCGCGTGCAACGCGTACCGCAAACCGAAACACAGGGACGCGTGCATACTTCCGCCGCAACGGTTGCGGTATTGCCCGAAGCGGAGGAATTTGACATCGAACTGAAAGAATCGGATGTTCGTGTGGATACTTTTTGTTCGTCGGGGGCCGGAGGGCAGTCGGTGAATACCACCTATTCCGCCATTCGTTTGGTGCATATCCCGACCGGAATCACCGTGCAATGCCAGGACGAAAAATCGCAACATAAGAACAAAGCCAAAGCCATGATTGAACTTCGCTCGCGTATTTATGCCATCGAACACCAAAAGTACCTGGATGAAATCGGTTCAAAACGGAAAACCATGGTTTCGACCGGCGACCGTTCTGCCAAAATCCGCACCTACAATTATCCGCAGGGACGCATTACCGATCATCGTATCAATTTTACCATTTATAACTTATCGGCTTTTATGAATGGCGATATTCAGAGTGTTATCGATAATCTGATTGTAGCTGAAAATGCAGAACGCTTAAAAGAGAGTGAACTTTAATAGGCTCGTTTGAAAATGGTTTGATATGATAATTAAAGAAAAACATTTCACTCATGTCAAAATAAAATGCTGAATTGTAACTGAATAAATAGTAAATAGTTATGACCAAACAAGAATTATTTGAAAATATACAGCGCAAAAAATCATTTCTTTGCGTAGGGCTGGATACCGACGTAAATAAGATTCCCGAATTTTTGTTCGACGAATTTGAAGACCCGATTTTTGAGTTCAACAAAGCCATAATCGATGCCACTGCCGATTTATGTGTAGCTTACAAACCCAATCTTGCTTTTTACGAAAGCTTAGGCATCACAGGCTGGGATGTATTGGAACGCACGGTTAGTTATATCCGCGCCGCTTACCCCGATCAGTTTATCATTGCCGACGCCAAACGTGGTGATATTGGCAATACTTCGGCTATGTATGCCAGCACTTTTTTCGGGAATATGGACTTCGATTCGGTTACCGTTGCTCCTTATATGGGTGAGGATTCGGTAACGCCTTTTCTCACTTACGAAGGTAAATGGGTAACTTTACTGGCGTTGACTTCCAATAAAGGCGCTTACGATTTTCAGTTTATAAAGGATGCCGAAACGGGGGAACGCTTATTTGAAAAAGTGCTGAAAACGTCTTTGTTATGGGGAACCGACGAAAATATGATGTACGTGGTGGGCGCAACCAAAGCCGAAATGCTGACAGATATCCGTGCTATTGTTCCCGGGCATTTTCTGCTGGTTCCCGGAGTGGGAGCACAGGGTGGAAGCTTGGAAGAAGTAGCAAAATACGGGCTGAACGGCACTTGTGGGTTGTTGGTAAATTCTTCACGGCAAATAATTTATGCTTCGGATGATGTGGATTATGCCAAAGCAGCCCGTCGCGAAGCCGAAAAAGTGCAAACCGAAATGGAATTTATCCTGAAGCAGGCTGAATTGATTTAAAATCGAAATAAAATGTAAAGTTCTTAATTAGGGTTTGCTTAAAAACTCAAATTAATCAATAGGATTCGGGACTCTGTACCTTAAAAAGACATGGATATTCATTATCTACATTCTTAGTTTCACGGTGTTACTCGGTGTTTACTCAGTGTTACACGGTGTAATTTCCCCGTTTTTCATCTAAAAGGTTTGCATATTGAATAAAAAACCAGGATACAATACACCTGTTATCAACAATGTATGTGTTTTTCAGCAGCTCCTAATTAGAAGATGATTAAGAGCTTTATTTTTTATAAGATATTCAGTTCGGCTTGGAAAACGGTGAGCGCTTTTCCCCGGATTATAACTCTTTCATCTGAAAGGCTGACTTTTAGTTGCCCGCTTCGTTTTGAAACCTGGAGTGAATTAAAACTTGTTTTGCCTGTTTTTTCGTGCCACAATGGAGTCAGGGCATGTTTTTCATTTTTTAAAATATAATTCTCCGAAAAATTCAGGCTGGTGAAAATCAGGGTTTTCTGTTTTAACCGGATTCCAACTTACATAATGAGGACTATCGGTAGCATCGGCGCATTTGTAAAAATTTGCCAATAATTTTTCGGGTAAATTCAACGGATCGATCCCGATGAGTTTAAAAGGTATTTCAACCGTCAGCTCCCATTCAAAAATACCCTGCAGTTCATTAAAAGCTTTTGTGCCTATCGATGGAAAACGCTTAATAGTCTGCATTTCACTCACATTAAAAGGAACCACATCTACTTTCCGCGCCCTGCGTTTTGAGGCGGAACACGTTCCGATGCAATTAAATTCAAAATTGGTGTAAAAATCGTTTTCCGGCAATTTGCAGAAAAACTCTACACAACTATCCTCATGCACCGGGCTCTGATCATTTGAATATACGGCTTTCAACAAATTACCGCGCACATAGAATTTGATAAAAACGCTGTTGTCCGAGCGAGCGATATTGAAGAAGGTAATTGGCTTATAGGGAAATAAATCCGACCAGTTTACCGATTCAATCGTGTCACGCTTTCCTGAGTCTTCAAGTATGTTTCCAGCAGCATCAATTCCGATGTTGTTGAGAGTTTGAAGATAGGGAATGTCAATGCTTTTCATACCTTTGTTTTTTTTGCAATTATAGTCATTATATTTCAAGAATTGCACATAAATAATTAAAAATTATTGAAAAAATCAAATCAATATCTGAATTTGTCCTTTTGAATAATTATGTGTATTTTTGGAGAAAATTGCAGGGCGGATTTTAACTTAAACACGTTTTGAGCGCGATTTATATTTTTATGAAAACTACGCATCCAACTGCACTGATATGAAAATTAACGAAATAATAAATATAAACAGATTATTTACGTATGAAAACAAAAATTGTACTGCTTATGACTGCTTTATCGGTTGCCGGAATGGCATCAGCTGGAAATCCGCTTTTGGAAACTTACAAAACCCCACATCAAACAATTCCTTTCGATAAAATTAAAACAGAACATTATATGCCTGCTTTTAAAGAGGCAATGAAACAACATAATCTGGAAATTGAAGCCATAGTTAATAATTCGAAACCGGCTACTTTTGAAAATACAATCGTTGCTCTTGAAAAAAGCGGTTCGTTGTTAAATAAGGTTGCTTCACCTTTTTATAATTTGCTGGGTTCTGAAACAAACGATGATTTACAGGCAATTGCTCAGGAATTATCTCCCATCATGACCGAACATTCAAATGCGATACGTCTGAACGAAAAGCTTTTTGCACGTGTAAAAGCTGTTTACGAAACCAAAGATAAACTGAAACTTACACCCGAACAAGAAATGCTGCTAAAAAATACTTATGACGGCTTCGCCGATAACGGGGCTAATTTATCAGAAAGTGATAAAGTCGTATATAGCGAATTATCAAAAGAACTTAGCCTTTTAAGCCTGAATTTCGGTCAAAATGCCCTGAAAGAAACCAATAAATGGAATTTGCTGATTACCAACAAAGATTTACTCTCAGGATTACCGGCAGATGTGCTTGATATGCTGGCGCTCAATGCGAAAAAAGCCGGAAAAGAAGGCTGGATGCTTAATTTGAAAGCCACTACTTACGGACCAGTCATGAAATATGCCGATAATCGCGACTTGCGTCGTGAATTATATATGGCCTATTCTACCCGTAATATGTTGGGTGGCGAATATGACAACCTCGAAATCATCCGTAAAATTGGTAACACACGTTTGAAAATTGCCAATTTGTTGGGACACAAGTCTTATGCCAATTATGTGTTGGTTCATCGTATGGCCGAAAATAAAGAGAATGTAAATGATTTGCTCCATAAATTACTGGTTGCATACAAACCTGCTGCCGAAAAAGAATATGCCGAAGTCCAGGCTTATGCCGATAAAAATGGGGCATATTTTAAAGTTCAGCCTTGGGACTGGTCGTATTATTCCGAAAAACTGAAAGCCGAAAAATTTGATCTTACCGACGAGATGCTGAAACCCTATTTTGAACTTGAGAATGTAAAAAAAGGAGTGTTTGGCCTGGCAACCAGGCTTTATGGTATTACGTTCGTAAAAAATGCCGATATTCCTGTTTATCATCCCGAAGTGGATGCCTATGATGTGATGGACGAAAAGGGTAAATTTCTGGCCGTGCTTTATACCGATTTTCATCCACGCGATGGGAAACGTGCCGGTGCATGGATGAACGACTTTAAACCCCAGTTCATGGATGGAAAAACCGACAGTCGTCCTCATATTACGGTTGTTATGAATTTTACGCGTCCGACCGAAACAAAACCCGCCTTGTTAACTTACGATGAATTAACCACCTTCCTTCACGAGTTTGGACATTCCCTGCACGGGATGTTGACTAAATGTACGTATGAATCGCTTTCAGGCACAAATGTCTATCGCGATTTTGTAGAATTACCATCGCAGGTGATGGAAAACTGGGCTTCGGAAAAAGAATTTCTGGATGGCTTTGCGGTGCATTATAAAACCGGCGAAAAAATCCCCGCCGAACTGATTCAGAAAATTAAAGATGCTGAAAATTTCAATAATGCCAACTTCTGCTTGCGCCAGTTGAGTTTTGGTTTCCTTGACATGGCCTGGCATACCATCGAAAATCCGTATACAGGCGATGTGGTGAAACTGGAAAAAGAGGCTATGGCTACTACTCAAATACTTCCGGTGGTTAACGATGCGGCTATGAGTCCGACTTTCAGTCATATTTTTTCCGGAGGTTACGCTGCCGGATATTACAGCTACAAATGGGCTGAGGTGCTTGATGCTGATGCATATTCCGTTTTTGTGAAAAATGGTATTTTCGATAAAAAAACGGCTGGATCGTTCCGCCGGAATATTTTGATGAAAGGTGGAACCGAACACCCAATGACACTCTACAAACGTTTCCGTGGACAAGAACCAACCATTGATGCTTTGCTGCTACGAAACGGGATTGAAGTTCCGACGGAAAAATAACTTGATTTTTATACAGGTGAGTTTAATCATACAATTAGATTCACCTGTATTGTTGTTATATTTTACTATCTAAAGAAATAACTTCTTAATTCATTCATTGTTATGAAAGTTAATCACATTTTTATGGTTTTAATAGTGGGACTTCTAAGTGCTTGTAATAATATCCCAACATATAACTCTTTCGATGAATATCCGGTTTATGAAGGAAATGATCTTGAATTAACTTACACATCAAAGTTGAGTAAATTCAGGGTCTGGGCTCCAACGGCTTCCGAAGTTAAATTATTGCTTTACGATAATGATTCTGAAGGCGCTGCCTATAAAATTGTTGATATGAAACGTTCGGACAGCGGAACATGGATAAAGGAAATCAATGAGAATCTGAAAGGGAAATTTTATACGTTTCAGATTCGCGTTGGTGAACGGTGGCTCGACGAAACACCCGGTATGTGGGTGAAGGCTACGGGGATAAATGGAAAACGTGCAGCCATTATCGATATGAACGAAACGAATCCTGATGGATGGGAAAATGACAAACGTCCTGAATTAGTAAATTTTACGGATATAATATTGTACGAGGTTCATGTTCGTGATTTCTCGGTTTCGCAAAACTCAGGCATAAAAAATAAAGGAAAATTCCTTGTTTTCACCGAACATGGAACCAAAAATACTGCAGGTGAACCGACCGGAATCGATCATTTGAAAGAACTGGGGATAACGCATGTCCATCTCTTACCTTCGTTCGATTATGCCTCGATAGACGAAATCAAGTTAAATGAGAATAAATACAACTGGGGTTACGATCCGTTGAATTTTAACGTACCCGAAGGCGGTTATTCAACGGACCCGCATGATCCCAAGAGCCGGATCCGCGAGTTTAAACTGATGGTTCAATCACTCCACAGTTCAGGCATACGTGTTGTGATGGATGTGGTTTACAATCATACATTTATCGGAGAAAAATCGCATCCCGACTTGTTGGTTCCGGGTTATTTTTACCGTTTCAATGCCGACAGTACCTGGTCAAATGCTTCGGGTTGCGGCAACGAAACAGCATCGGAACGTCCTATGATGCGTAAATTTATCGTCGAGTCGGTTGTTTATTGGGCTACTGAATATCATGTGGATGGTTTCCGTTTCGATTTGATGGGAATTCACGATATTGAAACCATGAACGAAGTGCGTGCTGCTTTGGACAAAATAGACCCGAGCATTTTTATTTATGGCGAAGGTTGGACGGCTGCCGCCTCACCGCTTCCTGAAGAAGAACGCGCGTTGAAGAAAAACGCCAAACAATTGGATAACATTGCAGTTTTTAGCGATGACATTCGCGATGCGTTGAAAGGCAGTTGGATGCATGCTGAAATTCCGGGTTTTGTTTCCGGTGTCGATAGTCTGGAAGAAAGTGTAAAATTCGGGGTGGTTGGCGCTACAGAACATCCGCAGGTTGATTATACCAAACTGATTTATTCAAAGGCGCCTTACGTCAACAACCCCACGCAGACAATCAATTATGTTTCGTGCCACGATGATATGTGCCTGGTTGATAAACTGAAAGAAGCTAAACCGGAAAATACTACCGATGAAGAATTGATTCGTTTCAATAAACTGGCTCAGACGGTTGTGTTTACTGCACAAGGGGTTCCGTTTATTTACGCCGGTGAAGAAATTTACCGTAATAAAAAAGGAATTCACAATACTTATCAGTCGCCCGATTCGATAAACCAGATCAACTGGGACAATAAAACGCAGTACAAAGATGTTTTCACTTATTATCAAGGTTTGATTGCCTTACGTAAAGCACATGCTGCGTTCCGTATGCCTACACAGGAAATGGTGCAGAAACATCTCAAATTTATTGATTTACAAACTCCAAACGTGGTAGCTTACATGCTTACCGATCATGTGAACGGCGAAAAATGGAAAGATATTTTAGTGATATATAATGGAAACCGGAAATCAGTTTCTGTTCAAATCCCCGAAGGAGCATGGAATGTGGTTTGCCACGACGGACAAATCAATTTGAGTGGAATGTCGCAGGTAAAATCAACCACTTTTACCGTTGCACCTTCATCGGCAAGTATTATGTATGTGGAATAAACGCCTCACCCGTGAAGAGGCGTAAAATTAATATCGTTGATTTTTAATTACTTTGCAAGAATAAAACAATAAATTATGGAAGAAGAAAAAATAACCGGTTTACCCGAAAACGCTTCACGCGAGTTGCGTGAAGGGGAAGAGTATAAACCATTACTTTCGCCTGACAAGAATTATCCCGAAGTAAATACCCGTTCAGTAACCTGGGGATTGTTGATGGCAGTTCTGTTTTCGGCAGCAGCGGCCTATCTGGGGCTTAAAATCGGGCAGGTTTTCGAAGCGGCAATTCCTATTGCCATTATCGCCGTTGGATTGTCAGGTGCATCAAAACGCAAAGGCGCCTTGGGCGAAAATGTGATTATCCAGTCCATCGGAGCCAGCTCGGGAGTAGTGGTTGCCGGTGCTATTTTTACCTTGCCGGCTTTGTATATTCTTCAGGCAAAATATCCTGAAATTACGGTGAGTTTTATGCAGGTTTTCCTGAGTTCTTTGTTGGGTGGTATTTTGGGAATTCTGTTTTTGATTCCTTTCCGTAAATATTTTGTTTCGGATATGCACGGGAAATATCCTTTTCCGGAAGCAACTGCTACCACGCAGGTATTGGTATCGGGCGAAAAAGGCGGCGATCAGGCTAAGCCTTTAATTTTGGCTGGAATTATTGGTGGTTTGTACGATTTCGTTGTTGCTACTTTCGGAACATGGGCCGAAACTTTTACCACGCGCGTTTTGCCTTTTGGTGAAGCGCTGGCCGAAAAAGCCAAGGTGGTTTTCAAACTTAATGTGGGCGCTGCCGTTTTGGGTTTGGGTTATATTGTGGGGTTGAAATATTCGGCTATTATAGTGGCGGGTTCGGCATTGATATGGTTTGTGATCGTGCCGGTTTTGCCTTTGTTGGGCGATCATATAGCACAAATACTCAATCCAACTTTTACCGACTCTTTATCTTCTGTTGCGCCCGAAGTTATTTTCAAGGAATTTGCCCGACATATTGGTATTGGCGGCATTGCCATGGCAGGAATTATTGGCATTATTCGCTCATGGGGAATCATTAAAAGTGCTGTGGGACTGGCTTCAAAAGAATTTAAAGGCAAAGGTCAGGCGGTTGATGTAAATGTGAAGCGTACTCAACGCGATCTTTCGATGAAAACCATAACTATTGGTGTTATTCTTGCCCTGATTGCTACTTTTGCGTTCTTTTATTTTGGTGTATTTGAATTTAATTTATTGTATGCCACAGTCGGAATTTTGGTAGTTGCTGTTATTGCATTTTTGTTTACAACGGTTGCAGCCAATGCCATTGCCATTGTGGGAACAAATCCGGTTTCGGGAATGACGCTTATGACGCTTATTCTGGCTTCGGTAGTGATGGTTGCGGTCGGACTGAAAGGAACTACAGGAATGGTTGCAGCTCTTGTGATTGGTGGAGTGGTTTGTACTGCTTTATCTATGGCCGGCGGCTTTATCACCGACCTTAAAATCGGTTACTGGATTGGATCGACGCCTGCAAAACAACAAACCTGGAAATTTCTCGGAACTTTGGTTTCGGCTGCGACTGTAGGTGGAGTAATTATGATTCTGAATAAAACTTACGGGTTTACAGGCGACAATGCGCTTGTAGCTCCCCAGGCGAATGCCATGGCGGCGGTTATCGAACCGTTGATGTCGGGCGCCGGTGCTCCGTGGTATTTATATGCTATCGGTGCGGTGATTTCTATCGTGCTTACATTTTTCAAAATACCTGCGCTGGCTTTTGCATTGGGAATGTTTATCCCTATGGAACTGAATGCCCCGCTTCTGATTGGTGGGCTGATCAGTTGGTATGTTGCTACACGTTCGAAAGATAAAGCTCTAAACACAGCCCGCCACGAAAAAGGAACTTTGCTCGCTTCAGGATTTATTGCCGGCGGCGCATTGATGGGTGTGGTAAGCGCCGGATTGCGTTTTGGCGGAATTAATCTGATGAATGCAGGATGGGTGGAATCCAACGGCGCCCAATGGCTCGGTTTGGTAATGTATGGAGCGATTATCGGTTATCTGATTTGGGATTCCATGCGGGCAAAGCTGAGCAAATAAACGGCTTTAACTCATAAAATAAACTGACGAAATGAATAACCCATTTCGTCAGTTTTTAATAAGAAGCTCTGTGACTGAATGTCTTAGCCTCTGAGTTGGAATCGATATTCGTTCATGTGTTTATTTGGTGGAATAAGCTACCAGCATCCAAACCATTTTTTCCTGTTCCTTGATGTAATCACTCATCATGTTTGCGGTTGAGTCGTCGCCGGCTTCGGTTGCCATGTTCAGGATGTTCCGTTCCGATTCGATAAAGTAGCCGTAAGTATCAAGTACGTGAACCAGTCCGGCATCGCTGCTTGTAACATAACCGCTTTCCTTTACCTTCGAAATTTTAAGATACTCGCTAAAATTGTGTGACGGAACGCCATCCAACATAAGGATGCGTTCGGCAATTTCGTCCACCTTTTCGGCGGCGTTGTTGTACAAATTCTCGAATTGCGCATGCATTACGAAAAAGTCTTTACCTTTAACATTCCAGTGAAATCCTCTCAAATTGGTGTAAAATACCTGATAATCGGCCAACAATTGTTGTAAAGCGCTAACTACATTCTTCGATGCATTGGCATCTAATTTGGTAAAATCTAATGTTTTCATAATTCTTAATTTTTTATTTTGTTGTTTTTATTTTCTGTTTGTGATACAAAGATAATATCTCGTTCTATGTAAAGCAAACAGATATATTGTATCTGTATATAGATGCAATCGATAAAATTAAAGGGTCGGAAGATAGGATTTAGGAGCATCGGCAAAAAAATCAGCAAAAAACAATGCTTGATATTTTAATGCATTATTCCAATAAGAAACTGTATGACCTCCGGGACGAGAAATAAAATCGTGTGGAATATTTCGATACAACAATTCTTGATGCAATCGTAAATTTACATCATAAAAGAAATCTTCCGTTCCACAATCAAAAATAATTTTCAAATCAGCTCCCGAAAGCAAATACAATTGATTTATCACGGTATATTTTTCCCAGTTTTCAGGAAAAGTTTTCATCTCACCCAATCTTTTTGCAATGTCCCAATTTAGCGGGAAAGGACGAATATCTACCCCACCACTCATACTTCCACACGCTCCAAACACATCTTGATGTCTGAATGCAAGAAACAATGCTCCGTGACCGCCCATACTCAACCCTGAAATTGCCCTTCCCCTCTTGTCTTTCATTGTTTTGAAATTTGCATCTACCCAGTTTACCAATTCTTTTGAAACATAGGTTTCGCTCTTGCAAGTGGAATCCAATGGACTATCAAAATACCAACTGCTATAATTTCCATCAGGACACACAATGATAAATTGATATTTGTCAACTAACTCCTTTGTTACAGCCATATCATTACACCAGCTGCTATAATTGCCACTATACCCGTGTAAAAGATAAAGAACAGGAAAATGATTGCCATTTTGATACGAATCGGGAGTGATAATTACAGATTTAATATTTTTATGCATGGCTGCACTAAATGTTAAAACTGTATCAACTTTGAAAGCGTGCGATTGAATTGTAGCAAGGCAAAAACACACGAAAATAAGTTTTTGTATAGTTTTCATTTGGTGTTGATTTTTTATGGTTTGTGAAAGATACAATTTGAAACTAAAAATAAATAAGAACGGTGAATAATTGATTGTGCTACTTTATATTTAATCCTCTCCCAAGGAGAGGGAGCTACGGCTGTGATAGTTCGGAATTTTCACAGATATTTAGGGCAATATTCTTTCCTATAACTACTTAATTGTAGTTTTACGGATATTCAACCTCACAACATTTTAATTTCCCTCACACATTCTATTTTATAGGTAAATGAATCGGCTCTGTACCAACCTATGTTAAATTCTACGGGAACATCATTTACATCATACACAAATCTTTTCCGAATTAAAATAGGATCGCCTTGATTGATTTCTAATTTTTCGGCAATAAAACTACTTGCTGATGCAGCACAAATTTCTTCTTTGGAGGTTTTAACCACTACTTTGAAGTTGTTTTCGAGTATTTCATACAACGGTCTGCTAAAATCTTCGGAACCGCTAAAAGGAATTTTTGGATTAAACTCGGAGGAAAAATAAACAAACGGATAATCTTCTTTTCCACGTAAACGTTCCATTCTGAATAGTTTGCAATCAGTTTCAACATTAAAGAATGTTTTCGCATCTAATGATGCAGCTTGTCGTTTGATGTGCAGTTCAAAATTAAAAATCTTAATATTTAAAATCTTCATTTCTTGTGAGAAACTCAACCAATTATTGGCTTCGCTAAAAATCTTTTTCTCCGCCACTTTTGTACCAACTCCTTTTTTTCGGATAAGTAAACCTTCCAACACCAACTTATTAATAGCTTGTCGCAATGTATTTCTCGAAATTTGTAATTGTTCAGACAATATTACTTCATTGGGTATAAGTTTACCGTTTCGGTACTCTTCTCGTTCAATCAGTTCTCTTAAAAGCTGCTCAGCTTGCTTATGAAGCGGAATTTGACTGGTATGGTCTAATTTAAATTTCATACTTTTTTTGTACAAAGAAACGATAAAAAAAGATTTTTTGAAAATAATTTGAAAATAATTTGAAAATAATTTGCATTTTGAGAAAATTATCTTTTAATTTGTATCGGATATGTATGAACATATTGAATTTTAATTGAACATATAAAGAATTGTCAAATGTACGATAAGAAACCGAAGATAAAATTAGAGGGCTTTGCACTTCAAGGATGGGATGAAATTATTTCTTTTGTTTCAGCAAAAAATAATAACTCAACTATTTTAATAATAGACTGTTACGTGGGAATAGATCAAAATGAACTAAAAGCCAATTTTAAAAAAATAAAACACAAACTGTTTGTTGATACAAATAAACTTTTTAAATCAGAGAAGAAATTAATTTCTCTCACTGAAAGATATATGACAACGGATGTTTTGTTTGGCAATTTTACCCATTTATCGTTAGCTGATTATTTTGATATCGGAAAATTAACGGCAATGAGAGACAAAATACGAAAAACGAAAGGTACGGTAATAATAATGGGTGTGGGAGCATCTCTGGTTGAAAAAGGCAATATACACATTTTTGCCGATATGCCTCGCTGGGAAATTCAGCAACGAATGAGACGCAAAGAGGTAAAAGCCATCGGAATTGATAATAGAAAAGATGCTTTTTCGCTCCAATACAAGCGGGGCTATTTTAACGATTGGAAAATGATTGACAAGCACAAACGAAATGTTTATACAAAGGTGGATTTTTGGTTAGACAGCACTGAAAACAACAAACCCAAATTAATCAATCGAAATATGTTTTTTGCCGGAATGGAAAAAGCGGCTTCATCGCCATTCAGAGTAGTTCCGTTTTTTGACCCCGCTCCTTGGGGCGGAAAGTGGATGATGGAAGTGTGTGATTTAGACCGCTCAAAAATAAATTTTGGATGGTGTTTTG
>JAJFVH010000166.1 GCA_021371875.1 Bacteroidales bacterium | reverse complement strand
GTTATAGGTCAATCCGGTTTCAGCCGGCGGAACATCTTGTGTACATTGAATTTTAGTCAGGTATTGCGATAAAACTATTCTTCGTTCCAGTTCCATTGCTCTGGGGTCGCTACTTCCCGATAAATCGACTGCACCACCGCTTAGCCAGAAATGGCTCCATGATTTTCGGTTATTTGATGCTGTCTCTTTAAAATCGGGTAATTTGGATATTGTTTTTGCAGGTGAGAACAGACAACTGAAAGAGAATTCGGATTTTCCTTTTTCAGGTTTTAATACAAAATAATGTTTATGATATTCACTTATATTCGCTTTCCCTTGCCAATTTATTTTTACAAAATAGGAAGTGCTGTCTATTACACGATGAATTTCAGCTGAATTTTCCGATTTTGTTAATTCGGATGAATGTTTATCTGAACTTCCCCATTCGCAACCTGAATCCGTGTGATTACCTGACGGATACGGGAAGCGAATTTTTACAGAAATCTGTCCATTTTCAATTAAAGGCGATTTAATTTTAGAAGCAATCATATCCAGCGATTGATGCGCATAAGTGGATACTTCAACTGGAAAACTATCAATTTTAAATGATGCATGTATTTCCCCTGTCCATGGATTTAAAGTTTCGTTTATAAAACTGATTTCATTGGGTTTGACGGATGATCCATCTTTATGAAAAAATTCAAGACCGATAATTCCAAGATGTAAACGATGCGGATTCTGACGAAAATAATTGGCTGCATTCTGCTGACGACCGGGATTTTTCCATTGCACGGCATAAGGCACTTCTCTTCCGTAAAAATCATAATCTTTCAAACTCTCCTCAAATGCATAGTTTTCTTTATTTGGAAAACTATGCCAGCCCCATTCCGATTGTGTTCCTAACGGGATACTGTTTTCATATAATTCGGGAAAAGACTGCAAGCCCGTAAAATCGACAGTGAAAGCAAATTTCCCATTTCCAACCGACAGTGAGGATAACGAATCAGCAGTACTTACCTTTACCTGATGCCTGAGTACCAGTTTTTCACGGTTTATTTTTGCAGATACAGTGTTAACCGCACAAATAAAAAACAATAAGAAAAAGATATATATTAGTGGAAAATAAGGCAATTCTATGTCGTTTTCAATGCTCGATTTCATTCTAAATTTTGTATGTAATATATTTTTTACTGATTATTGAAAATTATTTATTGACGGGAGTAGGATTGTTTAAACGTATCCAGTCTTTTGTAATCAACAGTAGTTCTTTTGGTATATCCTGATTTTCAGACTGAACTACACCCTTCCATTTACCTTTAAAATCTTTCCATAACGCCATATCGATTCGATTATTTAATTTTATTTCAAAATCACCCGATTTGATATACTTTAATCCGCCGGCGGCTAAAGCAATCAGGTTTCCGTTTTCATCTAAACGAGTTGCTGCAACACCAATAGCATCAAGAGTAACATCAAAATCATTAATCTTAAAACTTTCACGGATAGTATCACCACTGACCTTATCTGTTCCTGAGATATGAATAACTGTTCCATCAATTAGCCGACAAAAACCCTTTGTAGCTGGCATGTATGAAGAATGATTAAAATCTCTGAGTTTAAAAAAACGATTATCAAGTACTCCGGTTGCAGGTGTTTGACTTAATATTGATTTTTGATTCAAAGTATCAAGAACTTTTATGAATACATCTTGAATGCTTGTTGAAGCACTCATTGTCTCAGGAAGCAATTTTGTACCTTTAATAGCTCGACCGTTAAAATCACGGGTCCATTCGCCAATGTTGAATAAGGCAGTATTGTTGAAATTCACTTTTTTGAAAAAATCGGCTGTTGTTTGTTTTTCGAATTGAGGATGATATAATACAACAGCTGCATATCGTTGTTTTCCGTACCAAACGGAGCCTACTGAATCTACATGCAAACTTCCATTTTCAATCTCTGTCGTTGGGATAAGGTCTGTCGGATACCCTTTATGCCAAAGGCTATCAACAAGTTCCATGCCCACATTATCAAAATCATTTCCTGCCCAGTTCATAGCATTTGCTTGACCGAAAATGACTGCAACCGGACAATTGAGAGGACTTTTGCTGATATAATTCAAAAGTCTTACTCTGTTTTCTGCCTGCATAATTTCAGAACTTGATAGTGATGTAAATTCGAGGTAATCTATACGCCCACCTGCAAGTGCAGAACTCCATATTTGTGAAGCTAAATCTTCTTTATAATACATGTTGTACCAAATAGAACTGCCCCACTTTTTACAAAGTGCTGTACGCACTGCGAAAGGAACAACTTCATCAGTTTGTGCCCAATCGCGTTTGCTAACCCACCAATCTAATCCGTTCTTTTTATATTCGCACTTATCAGGGAAGGGCCACCATGTTGAATGTACTGTTACGGCAGCATTGGGTCCAAAAACTTTCTTAACTGTATTATAAAAATCTTCTTCCAATGCTTTGTTTCTGTCTCTGGTCATTTCATTCAATTGATTAACAGCCATCTGTCGCTCAGCATCTTTACCATTCATTCCCAGAGACATAAGCATGCAATCTGACAAAAAATCACGACCACTCGTTTTTTGAGCATAAGCTTTTGCATGATAAGGTGAATACCAATAATCATAGAATCCAGATTTAAAGAATCTCGGATAATAAGGTGGATATCCCCATTCGTCTTTACAAACTCCGGCCAAAGGTATATCACCGTATTGTTTAATGATTTTTTTTTGAAAGTCCATTAAATGAGATCCAAATATATCGGGATATAAATGTGTAAATGAAACCATTACACATGCATAAGATTTTTCATTGTTGCCGGATATTTGAGATGGAATTTCAACTTTTACCGAATCTTTTGTTGAAAAAATAAGTCGGCAATTCTTGGTTATATCTTTAACGGACTTTGAATTTATGCCTTCCGGGGTTCTATAATAGGCATAAACCCTGAGTAATGATCCTTTTAACGAAATATGATGTGTTATTGTACCTCCTGAATAATGATCATTTAAATCAATACTTGGAACTATAACATCAACAGCTTTTAGTGCAGAAAGACTTACTTCCTTAATTCGAAGCATTTGTTGTAATTCGTCAGGATAAGCTTTTTGGAATGCACGTCGTGCTGAACGAACATCCAAATCTGGAACTAATTGGACGCCTTTACTATTGCTGTAAATGGCAGCAAGTTTTACTTGATCGTGTACCTTTTCATTCACAACTTCTTTATCAGGGAAGCGAAGAAAAGGAATCAATAAGTTAAAAGGCGAATGTTCACAGGCCTGATCAATCATTCTTTTATATCCATCATTCTGAAATTCTTTCTCACCCCACATCCAAACACCAATTACCGGCATGTATTCATTAGACAAACGGTTTGAAAACTCAACTATCTTTGTCGAGTCAGCATAACTTGGATACAAAGCCTGAGAGTAACATGGAAAGCTACAGAATATAAAAAATGCGATTATGTAAATATTGAAAATTCGTTTCATTCTTTCAAGATTAGATTTTACTTATCAATTTGCGGAGTTTTTTGGTCCATCGTAGTCGTAATGAAACCAATCGAATAAAGCAGTTCCCTCATCGTCTTTTTTATTGTAACTGAATAAACCTATTTTTGGGCCTTTCCAGTTTCCGAAATTAGCGGGAAAACTCTCACCCAACGAATAGAATTTTTTATTGTCAGTACTGAAATAAAATTGATTTTTACCTTCTTCGGCTGTAACGTTTACCCGAAGGTATATTTTTGAGACATTGAAAGTTTGTTTACTTTCATTCCCATTAATATCCACAAATAAAGATAATTTACCATCCTGTTTTTCAAGACCAATCAGATTATACTGTTTTCCGATCAGGCAAAGTCCGGCTTTTTGCCCATCTTTCATTTGGTTTGCAAGCAACAATGTTGTGGCTTTTCCTTCCTGTCCCATAACTTTTTGAGTCAAGGTATTTTTAGCTTTCAGAAACGAGGGTGAAGTCAAAGCATTCAGCATCAGAAAACCGGGTTTTTGAGTTAATGACCATGCTTTATTGATCGGATTATGATTCCACGACCATTGAAAACCTAATTGCGTACTAATGAATTCATCAGATGCTTGTGGAGCTGTAATGGGATAGTTTTTTCCCACATTGGGTTTTTTCCATACATAAACAGGTTCTCCAATTCCGTTCATGTCCATATCCACGCCTATTTCAGGCCAGTCATCTTTCCAACGCATGGGTTCCAAATGGCATACTCTACCAATATTATT
>JAJFVH010000121.1 GCA_021371875.1 Bacteroidales bacterium | reverse complement strand
TCAAACATTAGACAGACCGGCTGATGTGGTCATCTCAAAGGTAAAAGAATTAATCAACTCCGGAATTCTTAAACCCGGCGACAGGCTTCCTGCCGAACGCAAAATGGCAATGGATTTCGGTTTTGGCAGAACTCAGGTTCGCGAAGCTTTGCATAAACTCGAATTTTATGGCATTATTAAGACTCTGCCTCAAAGCGGCTCCGTGATAAATGGCTTGGACATTAATACGCTTGATGGATTAATTTCGGATGTTTTGAATCTGCAGGATTATGATTTCTATTCTTTGGTCGAAACCAGATTTGTATTGGAAGTGAATGCAATCCGGTTGTGCGCTGAAAGATGGACAGAACATGACATGCAAACACTGGAAAAAGCCCACGAAAACTTTGTCCAGTATTATGATACCCCTGATCGTGTCAGCCATGATTTTGCATTTCATCGGGCGATTGCCGAAGCTTGCCACAATCCGGTCTTTAAAGCCATGTTAATGATTGTCATCCCCGACATCATGACCATTTATCAGCGCGACAGGATTTGTGCACCCGATATTGCTGTTGTTGAAGAACACACCAATATGTTGAAAGCAATTAAAATGCGTGATGGCGAATTGGCAGCAAAACTTATGGGTGAACATTTGCAAGGAGTTGTCGATTTTGCAAAGTCAAAATTGATAAAAAAAGAATTAAGCATAAATTAAAAACTGATTTTTTTCAGAAAAAGCTGTTCTCTGGTTTGAACAGCTTTTTTTATGTTCAAAACACACAAAAACATGTTTAATAACATAAATCGAAAAAAAAGTCACAAAACATATTGCACATATAAAACTTAATAGTATTTTTGGTCGACCAAATTTTTGGTTGACCAATTTAGATTTAATAAACACACAAATCATGGTTACATATATAGTTTATTTACAAACAATTATAATTTGCAATCAAAACACAGAACAATAGGTTAGCTTAAATTCAGACATTAAAAACACATAAATTTACATTCACAAATACATGAAAAAAACAAGAAAACAAAATTTAGTCAAAAATGCATTTATGTTATTTGCACTGTTTTTTGCAAGCACAAGCATGACATTTTCTCAAATTAAAATCAGTGGAACTGTCACCGACAGTAACAAAGAACCCCTGATAGGTGTAAACATTACAGTTAGCGGGTCAAAAACCGGCACAATAACCGACTTTAATGGTAAATATACAATTCAGGCACCTAACAACAAAGTAACCATCGTCTTTTCGTACATTGGATACAAAACAATTATCAAAGAAGTAGAAACTTCGAGTGTGATTAACGTTACCTTGATTGAAGATGCACAAGAAATGGAAGACGTAGTGGTTGTAGCTTATGGAACACAAAAAAAATCACATTTGACCGGAGCGGTTTCGTCGCTAAAAACCGAGAAAATGGATGAAGTTCCTGTTTCACGTGTTGAT
Organism: Bacteroidales bacterium; assembly: GCA_021371875.1. Taxonomy (GTDB): domain Bacteria; phylum Bacteroidota; class Bacteroidia; order Bacteroidales; family Paludibacteraceae; genus Paludibacter. The sequence continues at coordinate 27,037 of JAJFVH010000121.1, read as the reverse complement.
CAAGCATTACAAGGAAAACTGGCCGGTGTCCAGATCAACAACAACAATCCTGAAGCCGGTGAAAAACCTCAGATACGCGTCCGCGGCATGGGTTCAATCAGTGCAAACAACGATCCATTGGTTGTTGTAGATGGTTTTCCTGTTCCTGATGGACTGTCGATGGTTAGTATGGGTGATATTGAATCTATCGAAGTTTTGAAAGATGCAGCATCGGCTGCATTATATGGTTCGCGTGCGGCAGGCGGAGTAATTTTGGTAACAACTAAAAATGGAAATATAAAAAAACCAAAATACAATTTTAAAATGTATAATGGCGTGAAAACGGCTTTAAAGCTACCTCAAATGCACACAACACAAGAGTATACCGAATTGCTTTTTGCCGAAGCCGAACTAAGGAAACTGGATCCGGCAATAAATGGTGTTTCATCTGAAACAATGGCTTTTAATAAAATAATGGATACCGAGCGTGCTGCCTATTTAATTCTTCAAAATTTGGTCGATCAACCGACTGATTGGTTAAGTGAAGGTTTACGTGAATTTGGAACCATGCAAAATTATCAGTTAAACGCTTCGGGTGGAGATAAAAATCTGAAATACTTCGTTTCCGGTAATTATACCGGCGAAGAAGGAATCATGAAGAATAGTACGTACGACAAATATACTTTCCGCGCAAAAATGGATATAAAATTGTCTAAAAGTGTAACTCTCGGCATTAATTTAAGTCCGACATTTTCACGTCAGGAACGTCCTGCAGTCGATTTAACTGATTATATGCGTTTCCCATCCTGGATACCTATCCGCCACAACGCAGCAACAGCAGCATTGACAGGAAAAACTGCCGGAGATTATGCTCAACCAAGTGACTTTAACGGAATTTCGATCAGCGGTATAGGCTACGACAACGAAGTATGGCATTTATCGGGTGTTTCACCATTTAGCTCGAGTAATCAAAATCCTGTCTCTATAAGAGAACGTACCAGTATTTTTACCGATGAATATAAATTGCAGGGAAATACTTATCTGGCAATTGACATTCTCAAAGGTCTTCAATTTAAAACTTCAAACGGTGTATATTTTTCGTATAAAGAATATAACAAGAAGGAACAAACTTCCGCCAATAAAGCAGGAAATCCAAACTCGTTAACACGCCAGATGACTTTACGCCGCGAACTGTTGTCAGAAAACACCCTGACTTATGATAAAAAATGGGGCGGACATGAAATAGGCATTTTGACCGGTATAACTTTTCAAAAAAGTAATAATAATTACAATGCGATTGTTGGAACCGGATTTCCGGATGAAGGAATGTTATCCTACAATTTAGCGTCACAAATAATTCTCGATAGCCCGACTCTGGCGGGAACAACTTCATACTATTATTCCGAATCACTTATGTCGTTATTAGGACGCATTAATTATGCGTATCAGGGTAAATATATGGGTTCATTAAGTCTGCGTTCCGATGGCAGTTCCAAATTTGCAGCCGGACATAAATGGGGAACTTTTCCTGCCGGATCAATCGGGTGGCGTGCTTCCGAAGAAAAATTTTTAAAACAATTTGATTGGCTCTCAAATCTTAAATTACGTGCAAGTTATGGATTAACCGGGAACAACAATATTCCTCAATATTCTTATATGAATTCGATTAATACAAGTAATTATGTATTGGGGACAGGAAATGGTTCGTTAATTTCAGGTATGGCATCGAACACAGCTGCACTCGGAAATCCTGACATTACCTGGGAACAAACTGCTGAAGCAAACTATGGTATTGATTTGGGGTTTTTCAATAGCCGGCTAAATATTTCGGTTGAACATTACAATTCAAATACTATTCAGCTTTTACTTCAACAACCAGCCATGTACATTACCGGGCACCAAACTTATTGGAATAATATCGGAAAAGTAAACAACAAAGGTTGGGAAATAGAAATTTCAACAACCAATATTTCTAAAAAAGATTTTACCTGGAAAACTTCCGCTAACTTATCAACCAATAAAAACACTTTACTAAATTATGGTGATAAAGAAAAAGAAGATAATTTCGGTGAAAGAAATGAAGTTTACCGTGCTGTTGTAGGTCAACCAGCTATACAGTATTTTGGGTACAAAACGGATGGCGTTTATACATCGTTTGAAGAAGTGGCAGCGGCAAAAGCATTGACCGACGAAAATGGCGTGTTATTTACTTACACGAAGTATGCTCCTATTGTGGGTGGGCTTAAAGTTGTAAACACAAACAAGGATAATAAAATAGATGCCGATGATCGTATCGTTCTCGGCGATCCGTTTCCGGATTTCACCTGGGGTATTACCAATAGTTTTACTTACAAAAATTTTGATTTAAGTTTTCTTTTTCAGGGAGTTCAAGGAGTTGATTTAATCAACGGAAACGTAAATTACAATGAACAATTGCGCCTGAATAAAGCATATACAGCCAATCGTTATGTAAGTCCTATGTTTCCGGGCGATGGAAAAACCGTTTATTCCACAACAACAGCCGGTAGTGATTTGATGTTGAGCGACTATGCAATAGAAGATGGTTCGTATGCAGCTTTGCGCGATTTGACTTTCGGATATAAAATCCCTGCAACTCTGGTAAATAAGATCAAGTTAGGAGATTTACGGGTTTATTTTTCAGCTCAGAATTTAATTTATTTAATGGCATCCGACTATAGAGGAATTAACCCTGAAGCCCGAAAAACTACCAGTCAGTACACAAGTCCGTTGGTCGATGGTTATCAGCGCGGTGCATTTCCACTCAACAGGACATTCACTTTGGGAGTGGATATCACTTTTTGATCAAAACAAACAATAATTATCAAAATTGAAAATCAAAATAAACATGAAAAGTAAAATATATATATTCATAGCCTTGCTTGCCACTTTATCGTTCACAAGTTGTGAAGATTTTCTGACAGACAAACCTGAATCAGTATTAACACAAGTAGATTTTTACACCACTCCTACCCGTATCAATCAGGGAATTATAGGTTGCTATGCAGGAATGGCCGCCATACAAACCGACGAATGGATGTTCACCGAATTACGCAGTGATAACACCTGCCAGGATGGCACAGGTTCGAGTGCCACGGCACGTATCGATCAAACCGATGTAGCTTCGTTCCGCACATCACCAAGTTTGCCTCTTTTGCAATCATATTGGTATAAAATTTTCCAGAACATCTCGAATGTAAATGCAGTATTGCCTTCGGTAGCCGATAATAAATACATCACAGTAGAAACACAACGTGCCCAATACGAAGCTGAGCTTTTGTTTATTCGTGCATATCATTATTACACTTTAGTGAATCTTTTCGGCGATATGTTTAAAGTTACCTCTGTAATAGGTCCAAACGAAGCGAAGCAAACTCCACGTTCGCCTGTTTCTGAAATTTATAACGAAATCATTATTCCCGATTTAGTTAAAGCTGCCGCTCAGGCTCCGGCATCATATTCTGCAGCTGACAACGGACGTATAACTAAATGGGCTGCCAAAAGCTTGTTGGCAAAAGTTTACATGATGATTGGCGGTACTGACAATTTAGCTTTGGCGAAGAAACTTCTGGAAGAAGTTATGGCTGCACCAGAACATGGATTATTGACCGGAGCTGGCGCCTACGCAAGCATTTTTAGTACATCGAATGAAATGAACAAAGAAATTATTTTTGCTATCAGATACAAAGGCGGAAGTTTGGGTCTCGGTTCAAATATCTGGCCGACGTTTGCCCCGCTTGGCTCGGCAAACACTTTTCTGAAAATCGGTACACCACTCGGTTACAATGCTCCTACTTTTGAAATAATGAGTCTTTTCGAAGCCAATCCGGCAGATACCCGTAAAAATGCCTGTTATAAAGTTTGGGTGAAATCGGTAAGTTCAAGCGTGCCATATATTTCGAAATACATAGATGCGGGAATGACTCAGGCTTTACAAGCTGAAAACGATTGGATTGTGTTACGTTACGCCGATATAGTCTTACTTTATGCCGAAGTCTTAGCACAGAACGGAAATCATGCAAACGCTCACACTTATGTAAATCAAATTCGTACACGTGCAGGTTTGGCAGATATCGGCCCTTTTGCAACAAAGGAGGAAGCTTTGGATGCAGTATATGCCGAACGCCGGTTAGAACTCGCCTTCGAAAATCAACGCTGGTTCGATCTACTTCGTATGGCTAAATCATATAATAATCCGAATAAACCTATCGAAATTTTGAAACAACACACTTTCGTGACCGATTGGGATTTATTATATTCTAAGTACAATCCGATTCAACCGCCGGAAGAACGTTTCTATATCAAAGAACGTTTATTATTGCCAATCCCGCAAACTGAAATCGATACCAATAACGAAATAGAAATTCAGCAAAACGACACTTATTAATTTATAAATTAAAGAAAATCATGAGAATACTCAATAAAAATTCACATATATATATTCTGACTCTATTGTTGGGCAGTTTATTCAGTTTTACAGCTTGCTCCACAGATGAAGAAACAGAGATCGTTCCAAAAACATTAGAAGAATATAAAACTGAAATGTCACAATTTGTAAGTTCCGAAAAAATAAAAGTCGAAAATTGTGTGGTGGGTTACAATAAAGGTGATTTTAAAAGTACTACAAATTTCGACGCTTACCGTGCTAATTATTTGACTGTTTTAGTTTCAGCAGAAGCAGTTCTCGCAAAACCGGATGTTACTATTGCCGATATTGTAAACGCCAATAAAACGCTTGCTGTTCCGGGAAAAAATTTTACGAGCAGCTTATGGATTTCAGATCGCCGACCATTGAACGACTTAATTATTTCGGCAGAAACGTTGAATGCAGCAACCACTGTCGGTACTGAAGCCGGACAAGTTTCTGAAACAGCAAAAAACGATTTTACAACGGCTATTACTGCTGCAAAAGCTGTAAGAGGTGCATCCACAACCATCGAACGTCAAGTGCTCGAGGCTATCGAAAAATTAAAATCTGCTGAAAACACTTTCAAAAGTGCAATTATAAAATAAGTTGATTCTTAGGAAATTAAAAAAACAAACAGGTTAATATGGCAAGGGCTTTTTCCTCCCTTGCAAATTTTAAATTTATATGCATGAAAAATAAAAATATTATTATAACCATTTTATTTCTATGTTCTTTGTTTTCTTATGCTTCGAGTTATAAAGTAAATAGCCTTGAAGAATACAAAACAACCGTGAAAAAACTTGTAGCTGGTGATTCTGTAATTCTGGCAAACAGGATTTGGAAAGATGTACATTTTTCATTCAAAGGAAACGGAGAACCAAATAAATTTATTTATTTAGTTGCCGAAACACCGGGGAAAGTTACTATTGAAGGAAAATCATGCCTGCAACTTTCGGGAAAGTATCTTTATGTTTCAGGACTTACATTTGTCAATGGATCAACCCCTAAAAGTGCAGTTATAGAGTTTCGTACTGGTTCAACCGAATATGCTTATAATAGTGTGCTAAGCAATTGTGTAATTGACAAGTTCAATCAATCCGCTAAAGACTCGGCCGATCATTGGGTAGGAATCTACGGTAAAAAAAACGTGGTTGAATATTGTTATTTTGGTGGAAAAAGTAACGAAGGAACTACCCTCGTTGTCTGGCCCAACGATTCCAACTCAATCAATAACGAACATTTGATTTACCGGAATTATTTCGGGGCACGTCCCCGTTTAGGTTCCAATGGTGGTGAAACCATTCGTATCGGAACGAGCCAGGTCTGCCATTTAAATTCAAGGACTATTGTTGACGGCAATTACTTTGAACATTGCAACGGTGAAGTGGAAATTATTTCGAATAAATCAGGTGACAATAAACTAATAAATAATACTTTCTTTGAATGTGAAGGCAGTTTGGTGCTTCGCCATGGCAACAATGCGCAGGTTTCAGGCAACTGGTTTATCGGAAACGGAAAACCTAATACTGGTGGCGTGCGTGTCATCAACGAAGGTCATAAAATCTTCAACAACTACTTTTATAAGCTCGCGGGCGATGAATTTCGTTCAGGATTGGCAATTATGAATGCCATCCCCGATTCACCGGCAAATGGCTATGCACCTGTAAAAAATGTGTTGATTGCTAATAATACATATTACGATTGCGCTTTCCCCTGGGCTTTTGGTGCAGGCTTTGGCGAACGGAACCGTATCGTTCGTCCTGAAAGTACTTTATTACTTAATAATCTCGTATATTGTCCAAATACATCCGAATTAATTAAATATTACGATACAACTGACGGAATTAAACTGGATAACAATATAATGATGAGTAATGCCGGTTTATTAAAAGAGAATGGAGCTATTGAAGGAGATGTTTTGAAAGCTAAAATTAATGATATAGAGATTGTTTATTCGAATCTAAAAGCAAAAAAACTTCCGTTTATAAAATACGATATTTTAGGGCAAACAAGAGGTGAAGCAGTTATCGGAGCATTTCAAAATCAGGGAGAAAAATCTGAAATTGAGTTGGCAACTTCTAAAAATTGCGGTCCAGAATGGTACAAAGCTGTAGCTGCTGCCGAAGTCCGGGAACCAAAACAACAGGGTAAAATTGTAAATGTGACAGTTGGTATTGATAACTTATCTAAAGCGCTTAAAAAAGCCGGTAATGGTGACGTTTTACTTTTAGCTGAAGGTGAGCATATAATTACAAATAAAATTGTTGTTTCAAAAGATATCACCATCAAAAATGCCGGTGCAAAAGCAATTTTGAAAATGCAATCGGACAGGGCAAACAACAGTTTTTTCGAAATTGGCGGAAGTGCTAAATTTCGTATCGAAGGAATTACCATTAATGGTGACAATAAGGCGACATTTCCTGCCAAATATGTATTTATTTCGGCCAAAGAAGGTGCTTTTAATTATTCATTATTCATTGATAATTGCGAAATTTATGATGTAAACGGCGTAAGCGGCGCAATTTTCAAAGCCTATAAAGGTTCGATAGCCGATTCGATTTCCGTTTCCAATTCGGTATTGAGAGATTCTTATCGTGGTTTCAGTATGGGAGATGAAAAAGATAATACCGGAAAATACAGCGCAGAAAATGTGATTTTCGACAATACCGTATTTAGTAATTTTTCTCAATATGTAATTGACTATTATCGTGGTGGAAACGATGAATCAACACTCGGCGGTTCGCTTAAAATAGATCATTGCGTTTTTGATGCCATTGGTGCCGACGAAAAACAAACCATACTGAAACTTACCGGTATAGTTAATGTTTTCATTTCGAATTCGACATTTAATAACAGTGTTGCAAAAACATCAGTAAAACTTTCGGGTTCTAAAAACTCGATTAACAATTGTGCGTTCAATGCAAGTGCGAATCCAAAAGTTGAAAAAGGAGCCAAATCACAAAACCTGCTTTTTGAGAATCCAAGATTTGAAAAGAAAAGCTACAAGCTTTCGAAAAAGTCGAAATTGATTGGCAAAGCCAGCGATGGTGGAAATATCGGTCTAAAGTAATATCCTTTTGCCTATCCGATAACTTTGGATTGTCGGATGAATTATTTTCCATTTTTTTCTTATAATCATCCTCTCAGATTTACAGAGCAAATGAAACAACAAAGAATATTGTTTTTCTTTTTAATATACTCTCTCGGAACAATTTGTTTCGCTCATACTATTGAATCTAAATGGTATAAAAACGCATTGAAACGTTCGAAAAAACAATTACTTGCAGCAGCCAATCAATTTCGCGACGCAAATAAAAATCCGAGAACTTTCGAAAACGGAGAAACAGTCCTTGTTAGCGAGCGTGACTGGACATCGGGATTTTTTCCAGGATCGTTGTGGTATATGTACGAACTCACCGAAAACGAACAACTGAGAACCGAAGCGGAACGTTTCACCGCATTTGTCGAAAAAGCACAATACCGCACCAATACACACGATTTGGGTTTTATCCTTTATTGCAGTTATGGAAACGGATACCGCATTACAGGAAACGAAGCTTACAAAACCGTGATGCTAACCGGAGCCAACTCGTTGATCAAGAGATACAATGTTAAGATAGGACTTATCAAATCATGGGATCCTTTTGTTGGTCCATGGGAATTTCCGGTCATTATCGATAATATGATGAATCTCGAATTACTTTTCGAAGTTGGAAAATTAACCAATAATAAAGACATGAAGAATACTTGTATTTCGCACGCCAACAAAACACTCGAAAATCATTTCAGAGCGGATAATAGCTGTTTTCATGTAGTGGAATACGACAGTATTACCGGAAAAGTACTAAAAAAACAGACACATCAGGGTTACAGCGATAATTCATCATGGGCACGTGGCCAGGCCTGGGCGCTTTATGGTTTTACGATGATGTATCGTGAAACAAAGAAAGCCGAATACCTGAAGCAGGCTCAAGGGGTGGCTACCTTTATTCTGAGCCATCCACATTTACCCGAAGATAAAATTCCGTATTGGGATTTTGATGCACCCAATATTCCCAACGAACCCCGTGATGCTTCTGCGGCTGCAGTTGTGGCTTCTGCTTTACTTGAGTTGAGTACTTTCGTAAATAATAAGCCGGAATATTTCAAAACGGCAGAAACTATACTTAAAAATCTTTCATCGGATAAATATCTGGCCGGAAAAGATGAAAATGGATTATTTATTCTCAAACACTCCACAGGAAACTGGCCAGAAAAACGAGAAATGGATGCACCCCTTTCGTATGCCGACTATTATTTTGTCGAAGCGCTAAAACGTTATCATGACTTGAAAATGAATTGATTTGAAAATGAAAGAAATGTTGACTTCAAAAATAATTTTACAAAAACTGATTCCGATTTTTATTTTTGCCTATTTTGTTTTGCCGGCAAGTTCGCAAACAATGCTCGAAGCCGATGGACCCGGAAACACCTACGAGCTAATCAACAGTGTGTTGGCTCCAAATGGTGGCGATGTTGTCGAAAACCCCGAATGCGTCCATCCTGAATTCGGGAGGCATATTACCGAAGTGTGGGATGCTACGCTTAATCAATACGCCTTTGCATTCCATATTCACGTTACACCTGACAATGACCGCTGTACTAATTTCGACCGTCAACGTATGGAAATTAAAACCTACGATGCATCTCCCGATAATTTAAAAGGAGTTCCGGGCGAAACGGTGGTTTATAAATGGAAATTTAAAATACCGACAGGATTTCAACCATCGTCCAGTTTCACCCATCTTCATCAGATTAAAGCGGTTGGTGGCGATGACGATGACCCGATATTTACACTTACTGCAAGAAAGGGAACCCCCAATAAAATGGAATTAAATTATTACCAAAACTCAAGCCTGAATTCTTCCAAACTGGCAACAGTGAATTTATCGCTGTTTGAAAATACCTGGGTAGAAGTTACCGAACGAATTAAAATTGATAAAGTAAACGGGGCTTATTCTATCAATATTAAAAATATAAGTACAGGAGCAACCATTTTATCATACAGCAACAATAATTTATTAACAATCAGGGTTGATAATGATTTTATACGTCCAAAATGGGGAATTTACCGCAGTTTAATTAATTCGCAGGATTTAAGAGATGAGTCACTTCGATTTGCATCATTTTCCATTGATGAAGAAAATTTCACCAACATCAATAACACTACCGAAGCTGATTCAGACATTTTCAGCATAACTCCTAATCCGGTAAAAAATTTGGCTACAATTAATCTTGAAGTGGCTGAAAGAACAAACATTAAACTCGAGCTCTCCAATTTAGATGGACAACTAATTGAAAATCATTTAAATAATACGATTATAAATGAAGGCAGGCATCAGTATAATATTGATACATCGAAACTTGAAAACGGAATCTATATTGCTCGATTGATTACAAATCAATATTCCCGTTCAATCAAAATGTTGGTATATAAATAGTGCACATTTTGCAGCAAAAAACTATTTCATTTCAATCAACCTGAAGTTTGGTCTACCAATTTTATGTTTTGCAACATATTTCTAAAAAAACAGGGAAAATAATTTTTTTATTGTAATTAGATATATTACTTTTGGTCGACCAAAATAAATTGGTCGACCAAAAGTAATTTTTTAAACTAAGATAAGAAAGAAATCAATTAAATGAAGACTTTTTATAGTTTTATATTGCTCGCTTCGATTACATTGAATTTTACAATTCATGCACAAATCTTTATCAACACTTCTTTCGAAAGTGCTGATAACTACGCAATAGGATCAATCAATAATAAGAATAACTGGAAAGTAACTTCAGGCAATGCCGAAATAGTAAATCTAACCGATTATATAAAAGAAGGTACCCAGGCAATGAAACTATCGGCAGCATCAAGCACCTTACAAGTCGATAATATTGCTTTTGCATCGAATGCTTCTGCACTTTCAGGCGATGTATATGTCGATTTTTGGGTGAAATTAAAATCTCTGCCTTCTACAAATCTGGCAGTAACCGGATATGACCTGGGTACCTACACACACCGGAATTTCATGATTGAGTTTCTTCCCGGCGGAAAGTTAAAACTCTATGATGGCTCTTCGGGATGGGCAACTCAACCCGCATATTCCATCGAAACCTGGACACGGATTTCGGTAAAAATTGATAATGGTGCCGGAAAATATCAGATAGCCATTGATGGTAACGTTCAGAACAAAATATTCACCTTCAGGGAAATAAGAAATAACGAAACTTCGTTCGATTTTCATTCCATCCGCTTTTCGATGAACAGCGGAACTTGCGATGTAGCTATCGAAAACATGTATATTGGTTCCACTCCCATTGCCGACATCGCATTTCAGGAATCATCCACCGAAAGAACAATCACCCTTACTCAACCTGCTTACGGAACCATAACATTATCGCCTCAAAAAACAAAATACGAACTGAACGAACAAGTTACTGTACTCATTGCTATCCCTGAACATTATGTTTTCAATGGATGGTCAGGAGATTTGAGCGGAATTGAGAATCCGAAAACATTTACCGTCGATAAAAATATGATAATTGGTGCAGCAGTCATTGTGGATACGCAGAACCCACCCGCGCAAGCAACAATTATTGTAAATCAACCTACTGGAGGAACAATAACACTTCAACCACAACAAGAAACGTATTATAACGGAACAACTGTTACGGCAGGTATATCCGTTCAATCTGGTTATCAGTTCGAAGGTTGGAGCGGCAGTTTGTCGGGAACGACCAATCCTATATCTTTTACCATAAACAATGACATGGCTATCGGAGCAACCATTTCCGAAATTCAGGTTTCATCCGCTAAACGCATAGTTTCCAATGTTAGTCAATTCAAAGAGGCCATGAATGTCATGAATCCGGGCGATACAATTCTTGTATTGGATGGAAACTACGCTTTAGGAAGTGTAAAAGTTACTCGCGGCGGGTCAGGTTTAAAGCCTATCGTAATCAAATCGGCCAATTTACATGGGGCAAAAATTTCCGGTTCATCAACCTTTACATTGTCGGCAACAAGTTACGTTACTTTCGAAGGGTTTGACATTGATTTGGAGCCGATAAGTACGATTTTTAAAATGGAAGGTTGCAGCTATGTCCGTATAACACGCAATTGGATGAAAATGAAAAAACTAACCGACACGCAAACATCGAAATGGATAACAGTAGGAGATGTTTGGGAAAATGAAGTTTGTAACAGTCATCATAACCGGATTGATCACAATCTTTTTGATGGAAAATACGATCAGGGTGCCTGGTTGATTATTGATGGAAGCCATGGAACAATTCCTGCTATTTCGCAACACGACCGGATTGACCACAACATCTTCCGCAATAACACACCTCGCGTAACTAACGAAAAAGAAACAATTCGGCTGGGAGTTAGTGATTTAAGCCACAAAGATGCTTTCACAGTTGTTGATAATAATCTTTTTGAAGATTGTGATGGTGATCCTGAAATTGTTTCAGTCAAAAGCAATTGCGATACAATCCGCAATAATACATTCCGTCGTTGTTTGGGAACAATCAGTTTGCGACAAGGAAATAACAGTGTGCTGGAAGGCAACTTTGTGTTCGGCGAAGGAAAAACAGCTATCTTCGATGGTGGAACAATCGGTTGTGGTGGAGTACGGGTTTATGGTTTGAATCATAAAATTATCAATAATTACTTTGAAGGTCTGACTGGAAGCAAATGGGATGCAGCTTGTACTTTAACCAATGGAGATGTTACCAATGCATCGACGATTTTATCCAGTCATTTTTTACCGGAAAATATCGTGTTTTCCAATAATACACTGATAAACAATTTTTCGAATATTGAAATCGGTTTTGACAATAACAATGCTTACGGAAAAGCTCCGAAAAACTGTGTAATTGCAAATAATATTGTTCTTGCTTCAACCAATCCGATTGTAAAATATTATAGTACAACTTCCTTAGCCGGAGTGAGTTTTCAGAATAACATTATGTATTCAACCGGAACTTCAACATTGGGATTAACAGGAACAACAGATTCGCAAATAAAAATAATTGATCCGTTATTAGTTCACACCGATTGTCGTGCATACGGTCAAAACTGTGACAAAAAATTGCCGGTAAGTATATATAAACTAACTGCTTCAAGCCCCGCAATTAATGCTTCGGTTGGGTATAATTATGTAACTTATGATTTTGAAAATCAGCCGACTGTTGGAGTAAGAGATATCGGGGCTGATGAATTTAATGCTGATACTGAAGTTACAAACGGGCCATTGGATGAAACGGAAGTCGGACCTGCCGCACCTGAAACTTTTGTTTACGAGATCAGCACTTCAACAGCTATTCCAACAGTCATTGAAAATAAACTTTCAGCGTTCCCGAATCCATTTAACGGAACAACACGACTAATCGTTCCCATGCAAACTGCAGGAAAAGTTACCGTAAAGCTATATAATTCGTTGGGACAGCAAATTAAAACAACAGAACAAAATACTTCTTCCAATAAATTTGAATATCAATTGACAACTGATATAAAAGGCGTTTTGTTTTGCAACGTCGAGTTACCTGATAAAATTCTCATTATAAAGATATTATCAAAATAAGAAGGCTATTTAACCAATTAATTTTTAAAATTATAAAATCATGAGGAAAATTACATTATTAATGGCATTCTGGATGATATTTGTACTCGCAAAAGCAGCTTATCCGCAAACTCTGCCAATTGATTACAGTTCATTCTTTGCGTCATCGTCCATGGGAACAAGCCCTAATCTGGAGAAAGGAACATATACTACTTCGACTGACGCCATTATGCCAAATCAATGGAATCGAAGTGGCAAACTTACAAGCGGAGAAGGAGGCGGCGTTTCACCAATAGTAGAAAACAGCAGTTTAAATTACTCAACATATATTGATAACAATGTAGGGAAAGCTATAATTTTAGACCCGGATATCCAACCAAATCCAACGGTTGCATCATCTACTTTCCGGACTTCCATTTACAGCCTTACCTCTTCAAGCGCAGATTATACAGGAGCATTTTATGTTGGTATGCTGGTAAATTTCACAACAGTTGTATCTTCGGGAATTGATTTTCTGGCAATGGATGCAAATCACACAGGAAATTCTCAAAGAGGCCGTGTTTTTGTGAAAAGTTCAGCAAATACAGGCTTTTACAATATGGGGGTTGGATTTAGCGGAACAAGTGATGTTACAGGATGGTCAGGTGATCTAACATTAGGAACGACCTATTTTATTGTCCTTAAATATACTACCGCAGCTACTGGGGGGACTGAAACAGCTTCCTTGTTTATTAACCCAAACCCTGGAGAAACTGAAGAGGTGACTTCAAGCTTAAATAATACTGTTTCTGCAACAGCAGCCTTAAAATCAATAAAAGGTTTTATTATTCGTCAACGGCCAAACATGGGTGGAAAACTGGCAGGAATTCGTTTTAGTAATAATTGGACTGACGTAGTTAAATCAGCAACTGCTGCTGCACCTAAACTTGTTACACCTACGATTGGAATTGCATCCGCGATCACTTCTTCCGGATTTACTGCCAACTGGACTCCGGTAGCAAATGCATCGAGTTATGATGTAAAAGTATACCAGGGAACAACTTTAGTAAGCACAACCAACGCTCCGGCACAAACTGCTTCAAGTTTAATAATCGGTGGATTGCTTTCCGGTACAAATTATACATTTAAAGTGGTAGCAAAAGGAAACGGCGTTGATTTTAGCGATTCTGATCTCTCGGAAGCATCAATGGTTTTTTCAACATTGGGCGTCAATTCAATAGATAAAATCGTTACCGATTTTGGAGATGGATCCTGGGGCCCGGTAGCAACGACATCTTATCCTTCGGGCAGTTATCCATCTTCTACCGTGAATGGCTTCAATCTTGTAAAAACATATTTGTATACAGGAACTTTGACATGTGTAACCGGTGAGACTCATACAAACAGAATTTTATTGGGAAAAAGTTCTGAAAGTGCGGTTCTTGAATTTCCATCATTGACTACAGTAGGCGAAGTCCAGATTCATGCTGCAACCGGAACGGATGCCATGAGTTTCAGATTGGAAGAATTGGTAGGGACACAATGGCAGGTTATTGACACATATACCACCCGTAAAACTCCCGACAGTATTTATGTGATTCCTGTTTTAAAAAATTCTGTCACCAAACTTCGGATTGCGAACAATACCGGAAGCGGATTGTATGTTTATAAAATAGTCACATTGACTTATCAGGAAGCTACCGAGTTGACTTTACGCAGCTCGTCGCCTGTTGAAGGAGATGTTATTTATTCAAATTTGAAGAAAACGCTGACTTTCACTTTCAATAAAAATGTAAGTTCGGGCAGTGGAACCATTTCGTTAAACGGAGTTTCTATTCCGCTCAATACATGTATTTTTACCAATAACGTAGTGGCTATTCCGGTTACATTGACTACAAATCCGGGTTCTAATAAAAATTACACGTTTACTGTTTCCGCCGGAACTTTTGCCGAAACCGGAAATCCTACTAATCTGTCAAAAGCCATTTCCATTAATTTTCAGACGTTGAAATCAGTGGCATATCCATCAAATTACACTGGAATTCTGGATATTGTTTATAAAAATGTGAATAGTGAAAATACCCGAATGGATGTTTATTATCCGACCAATCCGGCTGCTCCGGTTCCGGTTATTATTAATATGCATGGCGGTGGTTGGAATCATGGTTATAAAGAAGATCAGGGTGGCTTTACTCCCTATTTCAACATGGGTTTTGCCGTTGCAAATGTGGAATACCGAATGACAGGTGAAACTCAAGCGCCGGCAGCGGTTGAAGATGTTCGTGGAGCAATGATTTATTTGTTAAATCATGCTCAGGAACTGAATATTGATCCCATGAAAATTGTGTTTCAGGGCGGTTCTGCCGGTGGTCATTTGGCATTAATTGCCGGATACCTGCGCAATAATCCTTTATTTGATAATGATTGTACGCCTTACACCGGAAATTATAAAGTAATGGCTGTAATTGATAAATATGGCCCGGCCGATCTGACGAACTTCATATTCTACACTTCGTTGGTTAATTGGCTGGGAACTCGTGCCACTGATCAGGCCTTTATTGATTCTCTTTCGCCAATCAACTATGTGAACGCGAACACACCACCAACTTATATTATCCATGGTGATGCTGATCCGACCGTTCCATACAGTCAATCGGTTACACTGCAGGCAGCTTTGCAAAATGCAGGAGTAAAAAACAAATTCACAACTGTTCCGGGAGGATTACATGGTGGATTCAGTGATGCATACAATGATCAAATGGAAAGTGAAATACATCAGTTTCTAAACGAAGTTTTAATAAACATAGAAACCGGAATTCTCCCTCAAAAAAAAAACAATGTAAATATAACTATATCAGGGAATATTATATCTATTAATTCAAAGGAACTTACCAAAACTAAAGTTTATAACAGCTTAGGAAAAGAGTTAACCATGACAGAAAGTAAGACTTTCGAATTACCAGGTAAAGGTTTTTATATCCTGAAAATAAACGATAATAACGGTGAATCTATTAAAAAAATATTGATTAAATAAATAATTATCTTACAATGAAATCAAAAATATCGAACGTTACTATCTTTCTGTTTTTGAGTTTAGTCGCTTTTTCGCAAAATCTCAAACTTGGCGAACTTTTCAACGAAGGTGTCGTATTACAACGCAATGTCAAAGTGGAGCTTTGGGGAACTGCAGCTCCTTCGCAACAAGTTTTGGTAGAAATTCAGAAAAAAAAATACAAAACCTTGAGCAACGAAAATGGGAAATGGACACTGAACTTATCGCCCATGAAAGCTGGCGGACCTTACAGTTTGACGGTCGCTTCAAATAGCGAAACGGTGAAACTCAAAGAAGTTTATATAGGTGAAGTTTGGATTGCTGCCGGACAATCAAATATGGCATTTACTTTAGAGAAAACCGAAGGAGGCACAGAAGAAATTTCGAAAGCCAACAATAATAATATTCATTTTGTACTTGTTCCTGTGTTAAATTATGATGGAGACAAAACACGCGGTGATATGAACTGGCGTACAGCAACCACTGAAAACGTGGGTACAATGTCAGGTGTGGCTTACTTTTTTGCTAAACAATTACAGGAAAAACTAAACGTTCCCATTGGTATCATTTGTTGTTACAAAGGCGGAACGGCTGCAGAAGTTTGGATGAGCCGTGAAACATTACTTCAACATCCCGATCATGCCCCGATTGTAACTTCATACGAAAATTACCTGAGTGAAATGGGAAAAGAAAAACACGAACAAATGTATTCGGAATATGAAAAAGAGCTAAAAAATTATTTTGATTCGGTACGAGCCGGTCACAAAGCCGTTCGACCGGTTGAACCTATGAGTGAAAAACATTACAAACGTCCTTACGGATTATACAAAACTATGGTAAAGCGGATTATTCCTTTTACTTCAAAAGGTGTTATCTGGTATCAGGGAGAAGCCAATGCACCCCGTTCCTATCAATACCGTACACTTTTCCCTGCATTAATCAACGAATGGAGAAACGATTTTAAAAACCCGGAAATGCCATTTTTATTTGTACAATTATCTAATTATGATCATCCAGCATACGGGATACTACCTATGTGGGCTGAATTACGAGAAGCACAATTAATAACATGGCAGAAAGTAAAAAACACTGCTATGGCTGTTTCGATGGATGTTGGAAATAAGAACGACATTCACCCGACCGATAAAAAACCTGTTGGAGAACGGTTAGCAGCAAGTGCTCTTAATACAGTTTACGGCTATAAAATTCCGTATTCCGGTCCGGTTTATAAATCGGTGAAGTTTGAAAATGGTAAAGCAATACTGAGTTTTGACTTTATTTACGGCGGACTAACTTCGAGCGGTGAGTTGAAAGGTTTCAGTATTTGTGGAGTTGATAAGAATTTTGTTCCGGCAAAAGCAGAAATCATCAATAATAAAATTGTTGTGTCGTCCGAATTGATAAGTCAACCTGTCGCAGTTCGGTATGGATGGGCAAACTGGACCGATGCAAATCTGAAGAACAAAGAAGGTTTTCCGGCAACACCATTCAGAACAGACAATTTCGATTTAATTTCGAAAGGTGTAAATACTCCAAAATATTGATCAAATATCGAAAAAAACATATTATGAATAAAAGGATATCTCTTCTAATCACTTTTTCAATACTTTGCATTACTCTTTTGCAAAGCCAGCCGCGAATTTGGAATATGAAGAGCATTGAAGATGCGCGTATTTCGAATTCTGAAGCAGCTAAAGCAGTTATTCGTGAGGCTGATAAAAATCTGTCCGCAACGATTCTGACTGTTATGGATAAACCTCTGACTCCTCCGAGTGGAAATAAACACGATTATATGAGTATGGGACGCTATTGGTGGCCCGACCCGACTAAAGCAGATGGGTTACCTTATGTTCGGAGAGATGGAGTTGTAAATCCCGAAATTGACAAACTTGATAGAATTCCTCTTTCAAAATTTACCCGCAACGTTTATACGTTATCGTTAGCTTATTATATGACAAATGATGATAAGTACGCAACAAAAGCAGTTGAAAATCTCCGTATCTGGTTCGTCAATAAAGACACCAAAATGAATCCGAACATGAATTTTGGACAGACGATACCCGGACGAAACGAAGGGAAAGGTCGTGGAGAAGGTGTACTGGATACCTATTCGTTTGTTGAAATGTTGGATGGTATTGAATTACTTAAATCATCGAAGAAATTTACTAAAGCAGATAACGAAGCCCTGAAGGATTGGTTCTCTGCTTATATTGATTGGATGCTGACATCTGAAATTGGCAAAGAAGAAAACGATGCGAAAAACAATCACGGTGTGGCATTTGATATTCAGGTAACACGGTATGCTTTGTTTGTTGGCAAAGAAGATATTGCACACAAATTTATCAATGAATTCCCTGAAAAGCGCCTGTTCAAACAAATTGAACCTAATGGATCGCAACCCTTAGAGTTAGCAAGAACTACCGCATTTGGATATTCAGTCTTTAATTTGAACCATTTTATTGATATGGCAAAAATAGCCAAATCGTTATATATTGATGTTTTCAATGCCACTTCGAGTGACGGCAGAAATATTACCAAAGCCATTGAATTTTTATTGCCATATCTTGGAAAACCACAAACAGAGTTTCCGTATCAACAAATCAAAGATTGGGAAAAAGTGCAAACCGAGTTCTGCTGGGCACTGAAACGTGCCGATGAATTTTCTGCAAAACCGGTTTATACTGATATATATTCTAAAATTCTACCGGCTTCAGGCAAAGACAATAATTATATACTATATTAATAATCATCGATGTATAAATTTTTAAATTTTGAATGTTATGAAAAAACTATTTTTACTCATTTTGGCACTTGTTGCCATAACTACGTCAAATGCTCAGGTATTTGTCGAAAATTTTGAAACAGCTCCGATAAACGGAAATCTGGAAGGTTACAACGACTGGCATGTTTCACCTAAGTCATCAGATGCTAACGGTGTAAGCCCAAAAGTTGCTGAAGGAGCTTTGTTTTATACTGGTTATGCTGGTTCTAATATTGGCAATGTAGCTGTACTTGATTCCGTAATTGGAAACACAAGTGCTACGCAACGAATTTCAACAAAAATTGTGAAATTTGGCGCCGACACTTTAAAAGCTGTAGTTGGAGAAAAAATTTACACCGCATTTTTAGTAAATATTTCTAATCAAAGTTTTCGTTCCTATCGTGATTTTTTTACTTATGAAGGATCTAAAACTTCGAGCATGACACGAGGACGAATATTTGCAAAAGTTAGCACTGATGGCACAGAACTGTTTTTGGCTGTTACAAAAAACTCGTCAACTGCGACAGATTATGTTGAATCGACATCTATTTCAGGACTTACTTTATCAACTAATCTAAATTATCTATTGGTATTCGTTTATGAAACAAAAGAGGGTGATAGCAATGATAAAATTACATTGTATATCAATCCTGACTTATCAAAATCGGAAGCTGAACAAACCAATAAACTCGAAACTAAAGATACACAAACCGATTATACTGCTTCATCCGGTCTGGGTATTAATCTTCGTCAACGTGGTATTGGAGCTCAAATTGGTGGCATTCGCGTGGGTACATCTTGGGATTCGGTTTTAAATGGTGTAACAGGTGTTAATAATCCTAATACCGATAACGGTAGCATTTCTGTTTATGGCAAAACGATTCAAACAACAAGTATTGGTAATATACAAATTTTCAATTTAGCAGGTGCTGAAATTCTTACTGCAAAAACAACCGGAAAATTAGAAACTTCATTAAATAAAGGTTTATATATTGTACGTTTCACAAACGCTACCGGTAATATTTCGACAGTAAAAGTTTCGATACAATAAAAACCTTACCAAAACATTCATCTGTATTTCTCAGGTATTAAATTTTTGAAACGCAGGCAACGCAACTGTATTTTGTCTGCGTTTCTTTTTGGAATAATTTTTTTTTAAAACTTGAATAAATTTAGCTATCTTTCAATGTATGTGAATAGCTGATAAGGAAGTCTTATGTAAACATTTTGATGAAAATTTTGTAAATGAAAAATATAAAATTAAATACTATAATTCTCGCTATATTCTTATCTTTTTGTTTCACAGCAAGTGCGAAGCGTATGGTTGTGACCACGGCATCAGCAATCAATTCAGGCAGTTGGGCTGCCGGCGATACCATAGTAATGAAAAACGGAATTTGGACCAACCAAGCCATCAATTTCAAAGCAACCGGCACAGTGGATCAACCTGTAGTGTTGATGGCTGAAACCCCCGGAAGCGTTATCCTGAATGGAAGTTCGAAATTGGAATTTTCAGGAAAATATATTATGGTTTCGGGACTTTATTTTAAAGACGGAACATTGAGTGGTTCGGATGTTATTTCTTTTCGCACTTCGTCTTCTCAATTAGCCGAAAATTGCAGGCTAACCAACACAGCTATTGTCAACTATAATCCATCGGTGAATACAGTGGATAGTAAATGGGTTTCTATTTATGGAAAAAACAACAAGGTGGATCATTGCGCTTTCGAAAACAAAAACAACTCAGGTACTTTGATGGTGGTTTGGTTAGAAAGCGGAGTAACGGTGAACCATGTAATTTCGGACAATTATTTCGGGTATCGTAATTCAAACCTTGATTCCAACGGCAATGAATTGAACGGACAGGAAATCTTACGTATTGGCGACAGTTCTACTTCGATGACAACCGCCAATGTAAAGGTGTCAGGTAATTTTTTTGAAAAATGTAACGGCGAAATTGAAGTTATTTCGAATAAATCCTGTGGAAATTTATATTCCAACAACCTTTTTCTCGAATGCAAAGGAATGCTTACCTTGCGTCACGGCAACAATTGCACGGTTGATGGTAATTATTTCTTTGGCAACGACGTTTCCGAATCCGGCGGTGTTCGCATTATTGGTGAAAATCATAAAGTTTTTAATAATTATTTTGAAAACCTACGCGGAACTAATTATCGTGCAGCACTTTGTATCGTTCGTGGGAAGGAAGATTCTGCTTTGAGCGAATATTTTCAGGTTAAAAATGCCTTGGTCGCCTTCAATTCTTTTGTAAATTGCACACAGGCTTTCAGAATTAATTATAACAGCAGTTCTTCATTGACTTTACCTCCCATCGGCACTGTTATTGCTCATAATCATGTGTATAACTCTTCCAGTTCAAATACCAATGTAAGTATTGATCAAACCAATGTGGCAGCGATGGATGTAACTTGGAAAAACAATTTGATGAATCAGGGGAAATACACCAATTTTGCATATACTTCCACACAAGTTATCACAGGCAAAGATGCTAAAATGGCCATTGCAGAAACTCCAATCAATATGTTCGAACCGGGTTCTGCCTCAGCGTTACTGAATTATACGACTGATGAATACCCCGGAGTAACTTCCGACATCAGAGGACGCGAACGCCCAACAACTGCCAAAGTCCCCGGCGCCAGTCAAATTTCGGGAACCATTTCGAAAACAATGCCTGTAAAAACAACGGTGGGTGCAGCATTTTTCAATAATCCAACAACGGAATTTGAAGCTGCAAATGAATTAAAATTAATTAACTATAAACTGATTAACAGAGAGCTAATTATTGAAACAAGCAGACCCGGGAATATTCACCTTTATGATTTATCGGGAATAACAATTTCTGAATCGAAAATTACTGATGGTAATACATATACAAAACAATTGCAGAAAGGCGTTTATATACTAAAATTTATAGCAGATGAAGGTAGCAGGTTCAGTCATAAACTTATTGTTCTGTAATCATATTATTATGAAAAAAGTCTTTGAATATTTTGGTTGACCAATTTATAATTATATATTTGTAGGATAAAGATTGATTGACCAATAAATAAAATTTAATATCGTATTAAAATGAATCGTGTGAAAGCAAAAATTATTACATTAATTTTATTATTTACATTTTCAGCAAGTTATGCAAAACAGCATCCCGGACTGTTTCTTACTTCCCAAGGTGTGAAAGAAATTAAAAAATCGCTCGGTAAATACCCGGCATTTGATAGCTCGTATCTGGAACTGAAAAACATTGCCGATGCTGCACTGAGGAGTGAAATTACAGTTCCGATTCCCAAAGATGGCGGAGGTGGCTACACACACGAAAAACACAAAAACAATTATTACGAAATGAATGCAGCCGGTACATTGTATCAAATTACCGGCAACAAAAAATACGCACAATTTGTACGCAATATGCTTATGGAATATGCCAGCATGTACCCCACTTTGGGTTTGCATCCGGATGTAAAATCGGCAACTCCGGGCAAGTTATTCTGGCAGGCATTGAACGAATCTGTTTGGTTGGTTCACACTGCTAACGCTTACGACTGTGTTTATAATTACATCAATGAAACCGACCGCTCATACATTGAGAAAAATCTGTTTTACCCGATGGCAGAATTTATTTCAAACGGAAATCCAAATAATTATGAAGTTTTCAATAAAATGCACAACCATGGAACATGGGCAACAGCTGCGGTAGGAATGATCGGTTATGCTATGGATGATAAAAATCTGGTTGATATGGCTTTATACGGTTCCCAAAAAGATGGAAAGACCGGCTTTATTCGCCAACTTGATGTACTTTTTTCTCCGGATGGATATTTCACCGAAGGACCTTATTATCAACGTTATGCAATATGGCCATTTATGACATTTGCTCAGGTTATTGAAAATCAACAACCTGAACTGAAAATTTTCGGTTATCGTGATGGGATTCTGAATAAAGCGGTAAACACACTTGTTCAATGCGCTTACAACGGCGAAATTTTCTATCTGAATGATGCATTGTCAAAAACATATAAAACCCAGGAAATAATCTATGCAGTGGATATTGCATTTGAAAATGATCCATCCAATGTTTCTTTATTAGATATTGCTCGCCAGCAAGAATCGTTTATTGTTTCAGATGCAGGAATTGCCACAGCCAAAGCACTTAAAAAGTACAAATTAAAACCTACTTATTTGGGTTCGTTGGTTTTAAGCGATGGGCAAAATGGCGACGAAGGAGGCATTGCTATACTCCGTTCGGGGAATACCGACAGACAAACCTGCCTTACTTTTAAAGCCACTTCTCATGGTTTGTCACATGGACATTACGATAAACTTTCGATTTCGCTCTACGACAATGGGAACAGTATTTTACCCGATTACGGTGCTGTCCGTTTTCTGAATATTGAGCCCAAATATGGCGGTCATTACACCCAAGAAAACTACTCGTGGGCTATGCAGACCATTGCGCACAATACCGTTACGGTCGACGAAACAAGCCACTTTGGTGCTAACATAAAAGTTTCATCCGATTTTCATTCCGATTTTCAATACAGCGATATATCAAATCCCGAACTTCAAATCGTCTCGGGAGTTGAAAACAATGCCTACAAAGGTGTGAAAATGCAACGCACAACCGCTTTACTCAAAAACGAGAGTTTTGAATTTCCGGTTGCGATTGATATCTTCAGGGTAAATTCAGATTCAGTGCACACACTTGATTTTCCTTTTTACTACAAAGGGCAAATGGTATCAACCAATTTTAATATACAGAAAAACGTAACAGAGCTAAAAACACTGGGGACTAAAAACGGTTATCAACATTTATGGCTCGAAGCAACCGGGAAAACCGATAAACCGAATGCTTGTTTTACCTGGGTAAATGGCAACCGTTTTTACAGCATTACAACATTAAGCAATTCAGATTCGGAGTTTAAGATGGCTCGTGTAGGTGCTAATGATCCAAATTTCAACTTGCGTTACGAACCGTGTTTTATGATTCGCCAACCCAATGTTGACAATTATACCTTCGTTTCGGTTATTGAGCCTCATGGACTCTACGATTTATCGAAAGAAGTTACTGTGAATTATCAAACTTCAATTGCGAATGTAGAAATGATATTGGATAATCACGATTATACAGTCGTAAAAATTACTTTGCGTGACAACAAGGTATACTTATTAGCCACTGTAAACAATAACTTTAGCAAGAAAGCTACCCGAACTATTGATGCGAACGGAGAAACCATCACATTTACAGGAAATTATTATTTTAAAGAAATTAAAAATTAAAGTATAAAAAAGACAAACAGATGAAAACAAGAAGTGAAAATTTTTTAATCAGCTCCGAACTCCCGTGGAAAAATCCGAGTGAAGGCATCACCCGTCAGATTATGGGTTACGATGGACAACTTATGTTGGTGAAAGTTTTATTTAAAAAAGGGGCAATAGGTTATGTTCACGAGCATTTCCATTCGCAGAGTACTTATGTAGTAAGTGGGAAATTTGAAGTAATGATTAATGGGGAAACAAGAATTCTGGACGCAGGCGACGGTTTTTATATCGAACCCGATATACCGCATGGAGCGGTCTGTCTCGAAGAGGGAATTTTGATTGATACATTCAGCCCAATGCGTGAGGATTTTCTAAAAAATATGATATGAAAATAAAAGGATTACGTTGGTGGATTATTGGACTTATCATGCTCATTACCATCATAAATTATCTCGATCGAGGAACTCTCAACTACATGTGGGTAACCAATATAGAGTATAAATTAGTTGACAAAATCAACCCTGAAATGAAAGAAAATCAGGCTCAATTTTTGGCTTCTGATGATAATTACCGGTTGGTTTCAAAAAAAGGTGATGAATTAATTCAAAACTCATCCCTGGTTTCATTTAAAAACGATGGAAAAATTGTAGTTAACCGTCAGGGTATTGCTTATGATCTGGGTATCGTTGACGCAAAAGCGGCTCCTGAAGTAGCTTCGAAACAAGCTAAAGATTTGTTGGGCCAAATCACCATTTTCTTTATGATTGCTTATGGCTTCAGTCAACTTTTTTCCGGAAAGTTGTACGACAAAATCGGAACACGATGTGGTTTCTTTGTTTCAGTTTTGATTTGGGGAACAGCCGATGCGCTTACATCATTATCCCAAGGCAAAATTTCACTCACAGGTTTCAGAATGATGTTGGGTTTGGGTGAAGCAGGACCATGGCCTGGGGCAACCAAAAGTAATGCCGAGTGGTTTCCACAAAAAGAACGAGCTTTAGCTCAGGGACTTTTTGGCGCAGCAGCTTCTATCGGATCCATCCTTGCTCCTATCATTATCCTAATGCTTTATATTTCATTGGGTTGGAAACTTACATTTGTGGTTGTGGGCGGAATTGGATTATTATGGATAATTCCATGGCTCATTATCAACAAAAAAGGGCCAAAAGAACACACATGGATTACGGAAAAAGAACGTGACTATATTTTAAGTGGACAACCTGAAGCTAAAAACACAAACGAACGTGCCAAAAGTTGGGGAGAGTTACTCTCGAACAAAAAAAACTATTCCGTGATTTTGGGACGTTTCTTTCTCGATCCGATCTGGTGGATGTTTGTAA
Organism: Bacteroidales bacterium; assembly: GCA_021371875.1. Lineage (GTDB taxonomy): Bacteria > Bacteroidota > Bacteroidia > Bacteroidales > Paludibacteraceae > Paludibacter. The sequence continues at coordinate 1,623 of JAJFVH010000121.1, read as the reverse complement.
CATTCCTACCCATGTATTTGGTCGATCAGTTTCAATTAAATATCAAAGAATTGGCTTTCTCTGCATGGATACCTTATGTTGGAGCCATGATTGGAAGTATTTCGGGTGGTTGGTTTTCTGGGTATCTTATCCGCAAAGGAGCAACAGTAGATAAGGCCAGAAAAGCTGCCATGTTATTAGGTGGATTTATTATTGTGCCGGCAGTAATAGCATCGGTTTTAGTTCCAAACGCTGTAGCTGCAGTTATTCTCATGGCTTTTGTGCTTGGGGGATTTCAGTTTACGATTGTCAATATACAAACACTTCCGAGCGACTTACACTGTGGAAAATCAGTTGGGTCACTGGCGGGATTAGGTGGTGCATCAGCCGTTTTAGGAACTATACTTGCCATTCTTTTTGCTGGACAAATTTCAAGCTGGACTCTGCTTTTCGGTTTATTAGCAGCATTGGTTCCGCTATCGCTGGCATCAGTATTTTTAACTATAGGAAAAATAGAACAAATAAAATAACTATACTTCCATCTGGAGATGGAAGTATTAAGCATTAAATATATATTTATGAAACTAAAAGGTAAAGTTGCCATCGTTACAGGTGGAGCACGCGATTTGGGTCGTGCAATTTCAGTAAAACTCGCATCCGAAGGTGCCAAAGTTGTGATAAATTATTTTGATAATCCCGACGATGCTAATGAAACACTAAAAATGGTGCAGGAATCAGGTTCCGAAGGCATTATTGTTCAGGGAGATATGACCAAGGCCGATGATGTAAAACGTTTGTTCGACGAAGGAATTAAATCTTTCGGCAATGAAATACATGTGTTGGTAAATGTTGTTGGCGGAATTGTAGGACGCAAGACAATTACAGAACAAGACGAAAATTGGTATCAATTCCTAATGGATGTAAACATGAAAAGTTGTTGGCTTTGTACCCGCGAAGCCGTACCGTACATGCCTGAAGGGTCGGCTATTGTAAATTTTTCATCATTGGCTGCTCGTGATGGTGGTGGTCCGGGAGCTTCACTTTATGCAACGGCAAAAGGTGCAGTCATGACTTTTACCCGTTCTATGGCTAAAGAACTCGGCCCTAAAGGAATTCGTGTCAATGCATTGGCTCCGGGAACCATTGCAACTTCGTTCCACGATCGTTTCAATACACCCGAAAACCGTGAACGCATGAAAGGTATTTACCCGCTTCGCCGCGAAGGTGATGCTGGTGATGTAGCCGATTTGGTCACTTTCCTTGCTTGCGATGAATCTGATTATTTAACCGGAACTAATATTGATATTAATGGAGGAATGTCTTTTTCATAAGTAAAATTCATCCAAATAAGAAAACCTTGCAACAAATTGTTACAAGGTTTTCTTATTTTTTGTCCGAATATTTTTTATTTATTCCAGCTTATAGCCAAAACCTTTCAGCTTGGTGTCTTTGTTTCTCCAGTCTTTTTCAACTTTCACGTACATTTCGAGGAAAACCTTTTTTTCGAAAAACAATTCCAAATCTTTACGCGCTTCAGTTCCTACTTTTTTCAACGATTTTCCACCATGTCCTATAATAATCCCTTTTTGCGAATCGCGTTCTACATAAATTACGGCGTTAATGCGGATTAATTTATCATCTTCC
>JAJFVH010000109.1 GCA_021371875.1 Bacteroidales bacterium | reverse complement strand
GTAATGAATAATGTAAATGGTTCGCCGTAGGCGATAAACAGCAATAGAAAAATGGTAAATCCGTTGTTGAATCTTTCCCCGTAGGGGATGAATTGTTTATCTCCTACGGGGAATGTTGCTGATTTAAACAACTGTTTTTCTGTTGATATTAAACCTCTAACGAGGTACTGACCATTGTATGACAAATAGATATTCCTTATCTAAACGACATTGAATGATAAATAGTAATTTCGAAACGAATAAAAAATACAACATGTAAATTCGTTTCTGTGGTTTATTTAGCGCTTGAAAGAAAACTTGGTGGTGTTTGATAAGAAAACGTCAAGGTCAAGGCGTATGAAACAGCAAAAGGAGTCCCGATGAATCGGGATGAGTAGTTTTTGATGTGAGTGTAACGCAGAGATTGGCGTTTTCTTGCAAACACTATTTATCGCTTAAATTTAACATACCTTGGCATGGAAGGTTCATAATCTTCTTTATCCCACAAGTTACTGGTTATCATCAAATCGGCACTATAACGGTTACACGCTATCGGCACGTTATGTATACGGCATTGACGCAATAACATCTGAATATCAGCTTCGTGAGGTTGTGCATTCAAGTCATCAATCAGAAAAATCGCCAAATTAATTTGTTTACGAACAACTAATGCAGCAATTTCAGCATCGCCACCCATCGGACCCGAATTCATCCGCGTGATATCCGCTTTTATCCCTTTTTCATGGAAAGCTTTCTCAATCAAACCTCCGGTAGTTCCGGTACAAATCAATTTATGTTTGGATAGCATTTCTGCATTAAATACAGCCCATTCCACCATATCCGCCTTGCGGTTGTCGTGTGCCACAAGTGCAATTGCCAGTTGTTTACTCATATTGAATATTTTTTCTTTTTGCAAAAATACTGATTTAAATGGTTTTTCACAATCTATTTCAATGAAAAGGGCATGAAAAAATAATTCAATGTTGTAATGTTGAGAATAATTTTCTACTTTTGCGCTTATGCAAACGTTTGCATTGATATAAGTTCAGAAAAAATATGAAAAAAATTACGCTGCTTTTATCATTATTTATATCGGTTTCATTGTTTGCCGGACAAGTAAAAACCGGCATCGAAGTCCTTCGTTCTCAAAAATTCCAGCTATTGGAAGGAAAACGGGTTGGATTGATTACGAATCCGACAGGGGTTGACAGCGACATGAAATCAACCATCGACATCTTATTCGAAGCTCCCAATGTAAAACTGGTTGCTCTTTTTGGCCCTGAACATGGTGTACGCGGCGATTCGTATGCCGGCGACAAAGTGGACAATGTAACCGATCCGAAAACAGGATTACCCGTTTATTCTCTTTATGGAAAAACACGCAAGGCAACACCTGAAATGCTCGAAGGCATTGATGTTCTTGTGTATGATGTTCAGGATAACGGATGCCGTTCGTTCACTTATATCAGCACCATGGGATTGGCTATGGAAGCCGCCGCCGAAAATAATATCGAATTTGTCGTGCTCGACCGGCCTAATCCGCTTGGTGGCAAAAAAATTGAAGGTAACCTGACCGAAGACCCATTTATTTCATTTGTAAGTCAGTTTAAAATTCCTTACCTGTACGGACAAACCTGTGGTGAGTTGGCTTTAATGCTCAACGAGGAAAAAATGTTGAAAAAACAATGTAATCTTTCAATCGTAAAAATGAAAGGCTGGCACCGCAAAATGAACTGGGAAGATACCGGACTTGAATGGGTGGTGGCTTCACCCCATATCCCGCACAAACACTCGTCCTATTATTACCCAGCAACTGGGATTTTGGGAGAATTAGGCTATGTTTCAATTGGCGTAGGATATACATTACCTTTTCAAATTGTAGGTGCCCCCTGGATTAATGCCGACAGTCTGACCAATGCCCTGAACAAGTTGAATTTGCAAGGTATTGCATTTCGCCCGATACATTTCAAACCGTTTTATGCTACGTTTAAGGATGAACATTGCCACGGCGTTGAAATTCATATCATGAATCTCAAACAAGCTCAGCTCTCCGAAATTCAGTTCTATATTATGCAGGAATTAAATAAATTATATCCTGCAAAAGCTGTTTTTAACAATGCCAACCGAGATCGTTTTAACATGTTCGACAAAGTAAGCGGAAGTGATCAAATCCGTTTGAAATTTTCAGTAAACCATTCATTCGATGATATTAAAGGTTACTGGTACAAAGATGCTGACAACTATCGGAACCTATCGAAGAAATATTATTTATATCGTTGATTGAGTAAATAAAGTTTGTAAAGCGGGATTACATAAGTCTGTTATGTTATAAATTATTACTATAAAACTATCTGCCTCTTATTTTGTGAAATTCTTATAATATGAAATCATTCCTCAAAGATATAGAAAAACACATTCCTTCCAACCGTATTTATACCGACGAAATGCGTCGGCTGGCTTGGGGTACGGATGCCGGTTTTTATCGTTTGATTCCGCAAGTCGTTATTCATTCCGAAAACGAACAGGAAATCATTCATATTTTGAAAACAGCTGATAAATATAATCTTCCTGTAACTTTTCGTGCTGCCGGCACAAGTTTATCTGGTCAGGCCATAAGCAATTCCATACTGGTAATTGCCGGGAAAAACTGGGAGAAATACGAAATCACCCCCGATTGCAATTCTATTAAATTGCAACCGGGAATAGTCGGTCAGCATGTTAACGAAATACTGAAACCTTTCGGTAAAAAATTTCCACCCGATCCGGCATCGATAAAATCGGCAAGAGTAGGCGGAATTATTCAGAACAATGCTTCAGGCATGAGTTGCGGTACGCACGAAAATAGTTATAAAATGCTGACTGCTGCCCGCTTGATTCTGCCCGATGGAACTTTGCTCGACACAGCTGAGGAACAAAGCAAAAAGGCTTTCAGGTCTTCTCACAAAGCTTTTATTCAACGGATTATGGACTTACGAGACCGGGTCAGAAAGGATAAAGCACTCTGCGAACTGATAGAACGCAAGTACAAAATTAAAAATGTTACCGGACTATCCATCAATCCATTTCTTGAATTTGACGATCCGTTTGACATCATTTTGCATCTCATCGTGGGTTCGGAAGGGACTTTAGCTTTTTTAGCCGAAGCAACCATGAAAACCGTAATCGATTATCCGTTCAAAGCCAGTGCAATGCTATATTTTCCAACTATGCGTTCGGCTTGCGAAGCGGTTATCAAACTAAAGAAAAGTCCCGTTACAGCTGTCGAATTGTTTGATAGGCTGGCTCTGAAATCGGTTGAAGATAACCCCGATGCTATTCCTGAACTGAAAACACTTCCTTCGGATGCTGCTGTTTTACTTATCAAAGCCGAAGCTGACAAGGAACATATTCTAAAACAAAATATTGCTGAAATTACATCGGTCATTTCAGAATTCAACACCCTCTACCCTACCCGATTCACAAATATCGAATCGGAATATAATGCTTACTGGACAATGCGTTCGGGTATTTTTCCTACTGTTGGAAGCACCCGGCCTGTCGGTACAACCTGCCTGATTGAAGACATAGCTTTTCAGGTGGATGATTTACCTGATGCAACTGCCGATTTACGGGAAATTTTAATCAAGAACAATTATCCCGAAGCGGTAATTTACGGTCATGCACTCGAAGGTAATTTTCACTTCATTCTGAATCAGTCGTTTGACACGCCCGAAACGGTAGCACAATACAAAAAAATGATGAATGAAGTCGTGGATTTAGTGGTGGATAAATATCACGGTTCGCTAAAAGCCGAGCATGGAACAGGACGCAATATGGCTCCGTTTGTAAAACGCGAATGGGGTGAAACAGCATTTAACCTAATGCGTGACGTCAAGCAGCTTTTCGACCCGAAAGGCCTGCTGAATCCGGGCGTAATTTTCAACGATGACCCGAATTGCCATTTAAAAAACATCAAACCGCTTCCCGAAACACACGAATTGATTGATAAATGTATCGAATGCGGCTTCTGCGAAGTGAACTGCGTAAGTAACGGTTTCACACTTTCGTCGCGCCAACGTATTATTATACAACGCGAAATCACCCGATTGAAAACGACCGATGAAAACCCAAAACGGCTCGAATCGTTAGAAAATGATTTTGTCTTTGCAGGTGAAAAAAGCTGTGCCGGCGATGGACTTTGTGCAACTTCCTGCCCTGTGGGGATCAATGTGGGCGATTATATCCATTTTTTGCGTGATAAACAATATGAAAATAACAAACTTGCCCAAAAAACAGGACAATGGAGTGCGGATAATTTTTCCACAATTTCTTCCGGACTAAAAGCTATACTCTGGACTGCCAACGCAGCCTATTCGGTTTTAGGGAAAAACGCTATGGGTGGATTAACAAAAGGATTACGCTATCTGAGTGGCAACAATATGCCTCTGTGGACACCTTCATTACCAAAGCCTGCTCCAAGACCAAAACAACAAAAACTAACGGAAAATCCGTTGAAAGTCGTTTATTTCCCAAGTTGCCTGAACCAGATGATGGGAACTTCGCACGATGACCCGGATCAAACCCCATTGGTTGAAAAGATGATCTCCTTTCTTAATAAGGCCGGATATGATGTTATTTTCCCTGAAAGAATGAACAATCTCTGTTGCGGAACGATCTGGGAAAGTAAAGGTCTTCCTAAAATTGCCGATCAAAAATCTGCCGAACTCGAATTAGCTTTGTATAAAGCTACCGAAAACGGGAAATATCCGGTTTTATGCGACCAAAGTCCTTGCCTGAATCGCATGCGTCATACCATGCAAAACCTGCAACTTTTTGAACCTGTTGAATTTATTGACAAGTTTATGTTGGATAAACTCGATTTCCATCCAACCAATGAATCGATTACCATACACGCAACCTGCTCGACCATTAAAATGGGCCTGGAACCGAAACTTGTTAAAATTGCCAGTATGTGCAGTACCAGTGTACTCGTTCCTGAAGAAGTGGGTTGTTGTGGATTTGCCGGAGATAAAGGATTTACTTTGCCCGAACTCAATGAACACGGGCTGCGAAAACTTAAGACTCAAATCGGAAAGCATCACGCCAAAACCGGTTACAGCAACAGTCGAACTTGCGAAATAGGACTAAATACCCACGGAGGTATTCCATACATGTCCATCGTTTACCTGGTGGATAAATGTACTACTAAGAAAAACCGGAAAGATACGGAAGACCTTTGAGAGGTTATAATTGGGTTTTGTGATTGAGTCGCGCAATGAGTCATGCCTTTTAATAGGTTTTAAAATCAACCGTGTGTTATTAAACATAAAATGATTATCCGTAAAAGCTCCTAAAGTTTCAAATAATATATTTCGGTGCGCTGTCCATGCCGACAAGGGACAGAGTCCCGATATATTGGTAGAAAATACAAGCAGAAAAAGCACAAAGGTGCAGCGCACCGAAATATAAATTAGGATACATTGCGGATAATAATAAAAAAGAAAACGGGATGAAATTGTTCATCCCGTTTTCAAAAAACATGTATTTTAATCGTATTTTTAGAAGAAAATCAGACGATTATCTTTCAAATCGGCTTTGTCGCGCATATCCTGAGTAATCATGTAAGGCAATGAATAACTCATACGGGCATTTAACATCATAATCTGCATTTTTGCATCGAAAGGATTTTGGTTTACCTGCGGATTGGTAGGCAGCAGCACATAAACGCCGGCATTTCCTTTGATAGGAGCCGAGAGCTTGTTGGCCGGCAGTACCGATACTTTCCCGATTACCGCCGGTTCGAATCCTGCAACGCCGAATTGGTTTGCTTCGAAGTTAACGGCAGGAGCCGATTTCACTTCGCTTCCGATGGTAGCGCCCAAACTTTCAATGGTTGGACTTTTAGCAGTTTGCGCTGCGAGATTTTTAATCATCAATTCCGCTTTTTTGTCGCGTATCAATTCCGCTTTAATCAGGTCGGCAACTTTTTCGAGCGGGCGATATCCTTTTTCGTTGATTTCGGTGGTGGTGGCAACTACAAACTGGTTTGAGCAGTCATACACATCCGAAACATCGCCTTTTTTACTTTCGAAAGCCCAACGAATAATCTGACGCGAGTTGTTTATGTCGGCAATTTTCTCGGTGGATTGAAGCAATTCGGACGCCGTGCGGACATCGTATTTCTTTTCCTGTGCTTTTTGATCGAATTTATCGCCCGAAAGTTCGGCTGCAAATTGTTTAGCTTCGTTGTATATTTTACTTACGGTTGCATTACTTGTGGCCACTTTAATCTCGAGGATTGCTAATCTTACTTTCCTGCGGGCAGGTGTTTTTTCCATTACCTGCATGATTTGTGTACCCTGGGCATCTTTTAAAGTGAAAATTTCATTTGTGCCGCTTGCAAAAGCTTTATCGGTCAGTTCTTTATTTAATCCCCGAACGCCCTGAAATATCCAACCTATTTCACCCCCGTTGGCAGCAGTTTGTTGCACAGCAGAGTGTTTTTTAGCCAACTCGCCAAAGTCAGCTCCACTTTTGATAGCGGCGATAAGGCTGTCAGTTTTAGCTTCGTCATTGGCAGTGAGGTATATATGGCGTAATTTTACTGAATCCGACTGCATTATACCTGTTTCGACAACGCGAGCCATTGTGTAAGCGTCGTTTGCAAAAATGGGGCCCATTACCGAACCCGGAGCATTCCCGAATGCGAAATCTTTAAGATTTGCCGGTACGGTTTTTTCGGAATATGGAGTTCCATCGTATCTTACTTCAGAGTTAGCGTTTGTAAAGCCGGGAACATCTGATGTGGTTTTAAATTCTTCACTCAGGGAGTTCATGGTCGTTTCGGCTTTTTTGTAATCCTCAGGCGAAGGTTTTACGTTGAAAACAACGTAATTAATTGTACAGTTGGCTTCTTGTTTGTATAGCTCTTTTTGTTTATTATAGCGTTCCTTGATTTCACTGTTGGTTACCTTAACGGCAGAATCGGCAACGGCAAAATAGGGTTGTACCACATAATTTACGTCTACGCTTGTTTTCGAAGCTTCAAAAATCATTTTCGCATCAAGGCTATTAGCTGTTACGGCTTTAGCTATCAGGGCGTTGTATTTTTCCTGTAAGACGGCATTTTTTACGGTTTTTTCCCAAAACAACCAATAGTTTTTTAGCTTTGCAATTTGCTGGCGCATTTCATCATTTTCGGGAGTTTGTTCCAGGCTGTTCAGGAACTGAACCAGCATTGGGCGGCTGAATTGCCCGTTTTCACCTGAGAATGCCCGACGTTGTGAAATTAAAGGGTGAATCTTGTTTCCGATTAAGTAATCCGAAAGTTCTTCGGCGCTTACTGTCAGTCCCATTTTTTTAGCTTCAGCGTTTATCAGTTTCTCGTTAACCAGGTTTTCCCAAACGGACGTGCGTAGCTGGGAAGTAATTTCTTCGCTCAAATCAGATTGGCCTGTTTCAATTTTGTACACTTCAACCATTTGGTCTATCATAGCCGAATAGTCGTTGATGTTGATTTTTTCACCCTCAATTTCTGCAACTGTTTCACGCGATTTATTAAAATAAGACGAACCTTGTGTCAAGGCATCGCCGATAATAAAGGCAAGTAATGCAAGTCCTACTACAATCATCAGTAAAACTCCTCTGCTTCTGATTTTTCCTAAAATAGCCATTTCTTTTAATTAAGATGTATTTTTAAAATTTATTATTCTGTTGAATTTGAGGGCACGAATATACAAAAAAAACCTGTGAGTTTTGCAATTTTTCCTTTTTTTATGTTTATAATGCTTCGTGTATATTGAAATTCAACAGGTTGCATTTCTTCCCCTTTAAAGGTTTCCTATCGGTGCGAAAAATAATTAAATGGTCAAAAAAAAACAGGGTTGTTGTGATGTGGATTGTTTTTTATTTAGTGTTTGCAGGAAAATGCCAATCCCTGCGTTGCACTCACATCAAAAACTACTCATTTACAGGAGTAAACTCCGTGTTTTTGCTGTTTCGTGCGCCTTGACCTTTTCTTATCAAACACTGAGTTTTCTGTCAAGCGCTATTTATTACCGATACTTATCCTGACCATCTCTATTCTGTTGTTGGTTACTTTTACACATTTGCATGTAAATCCTTCTATCCTGATTAATTCGTTCAGTTTAGGGAAATGTTGATGATGGTGTAGGATAAAACCGGCAATGGTCTCGTATTCGTCCGATTCAGGGATGTTTAAATTGAATTTTGAATTTGCCGTTTTTACTTTCATCCTGCCTGAAAACAAAAATTCGTTTTCAGCCGTTTGCTCGGCGATGTCGCCCCGGTTGTCGTGCTCGTCTTCTATCTCGCCGAAAATTTCCTCCATAATATCCTCGAGTGTAACAATTCCTGCAGTGCCTCCAAATTCGTCAACTACAACAGCAATACTTTTCTTTTGCTTCATAAATAGTTTCATGAGTTTTTGCGCGGCCATGTTTTCGGGAACAATCGGGATTTGATTGATGTATTTTTTCCATTCTTTTTGGTGCTCAAACATTTCGGAAGAATGAATGTATCCGATAATATTGTCAATATCCGTTTTATAAATAGGAATTTTCGACAAGCCGGTTTCGATAAAAGTTTGTTTCAGGGTGTCGACATCGGTATTGAAATCCAACGCTATGATTTCGGTACGGGGAACTGAGCAGTCGCGAAGTCTAACTTTCGAAAAATCGAGGGCATTCTGAAATATCTTCACTTCATTTTCAATTTCTTTTTCGCTCTGGTCGTTGTCAAAACTTTCCTGGATAAGATAGTTTAAATCGATGCGCGAAAACATATTCTCGCTGACAGCAGGGCCGATACCCATGCCCAATAATTTCATAATACGAACTGATAACCATGAGCTGAAACTTGATACAGGATACAGGATAACATAAAAAGCGAGTAACAACCATGAAAAAACACGAAGCCATAAATTGGGATTGATACGGAAAATTGTTTTGGGTAAGAATTCGCCCGTAATCAATACAATTATTGTTGCAATTATTGTTTGTGACAAAGTGATTAAAACCTGATTTCCCAATGCGTCGAGCCAGGGCGTAAGCGCCTCTGCCATGAGTATACCATAGATGACAAGGCAGATATTGTTTCCTACCAACATGGTGGAAATATACCGCTGTGGGTTGCGGTAAAAGATGGACAGAATGCTCGAAGCCAGGTTTTTTTGTTTCTTGTCCAATTCAAATCGCAGTTTGTTTGACGAAACAAAAGCTATTTCCATGCCCGAGAAGAAGGCAGAGAAAACCAACGACCAAAAGATGTAGATAATGTTTTCCAAAATAAATTGAAATATATTGATTGACAAAGTGCAAATATAACAACTAATTGATAATTCTGATTATTGGTTTTTCATTTTTGTTGTTGATTTTGTAAAATAACGCGAGTTCGATATAAAAAAGATGTAAAATGGATAGCCTACTCAGAGATAATTATTATATTTATAGTATTGAAATACAAATCAATAACTAAAACACATCGTTATGTTAAGCACTAACGAAATTACTGAAATTTTCTATTTATGCGATGATTCTTCAAAAGGATTTGACCAATCATGCAAAAAAACATATTATACAAGCAGACAACAATAAAAAGACCAGGAACAAGCATGGAAAGTTCTCTCATAGCGAAATAATAACCATCCTGATATACTTTCATTTAGGAGAAAGGAATTTGGGACATTACGATTTGTTTTATATAAGTCAACATTTGAACAAGGAATTTCCTCAATTGCTATCCTATAATCGTTTTGTTGAATTACAACAACAGGTTAATTCAACTTGGAAATCCACCTGTTTTGCAGGTGGTGGTTTATTTCTTTAGTTCACAAAGGCCATAACCAAACAAAGCATAATCATATTGAACGGGATCTTCAGGGTCGAAACTGCGTAAAATTGAAGTAATTTCTTCCACGGCTTTCCAGTCGTTTTGCTTGCGTTGTAAAATTCCCAATGCGCGCCCTACGTCGCCGGTATGCACATCGAGGGGAAGCATTAATGCCGACATGGGAATGTTTTTCCAAAGTCCGAAATCAACGTCATTTTCATCGGTTCGTACCATCCAGCGCAAGTACATGTTCAGTCGTTTTGCACTTGAATTGGCCGCTGCATCCGATAAATGTTTCCGCACATGATTGTCGTGCGGAATTTCCAAGAATACCTGCCTGAAATGTTGTAATGCGCCGAAAATTGTTCCGCCGGCTTGATAACCCTGGGTGAAAACCTGTTCCAAACCTCCGTGATTTTGGTAAATGTTTTTCAGTGAAGAGAGAAAAAACAGGCAGTCGTTTCCATTAAAAGTGCGGTGGACAAAATTCTGCAACCGGTTATATTCCTCAGATGATTCAAAGTCAACGGATGAATAATCAGACATTAAAAATTCGTAAGGCGAATTATCCATTAACTCCATCAGCCGGTTGGCATTGTTGATAATGCTTTTTCGTTGTCCCCAGGCGATAGTTGCCGCCAGAAATCCTGCGATTTCAATATCTTCTTTCCGGTTGAAACGATGTGGAATCTGTACCGGATCGGTTGTGATAAAATTAGGTTTGTTATATTGGCGGACGCGGTCGTCGAGCAGGTATTTTATGTCAGAAAAAAGTAAATTCATCAGGGTTTGTTTTTTGATGTAGTATTCAGTTGAAACGGAAAAACAGGGAGATTGTTTGCAGGTAAACATTGAAATATAAAATAAAAATTCCTCAGCGCCAAAGAAACATAAATAACAGAAAATAAATAAATAATATGGCACCCTAAGATTTAATTGCCATCCCATTTATGGGACGATTAGCGAAAAAGTAGTATTTTTGTATTCCGAATTATTCGATCATTTTTTTAAGAAATTCTTTCATGGTAAAAAATAAAAAACCACTTCCGATTCTTACCAATGTAACCATTACCGATATAGCCGCCGAAGGCAAAGCCATTACTAAAATCAATGACATGGTGGTTTTTGTACCCTTTGCAGTGCCGGGCGATGTAGTCGATTTGCAGGTAACACGCAAAAAAAGCCATTTCATGGAAGCGCGTCCTGTGCATTTTCACACTTATTCCGATAAGCGTACAGAGCCGGTTTGCGAACATTATGGTATTTGTGGTGGTTGCAAATGGCAGATTTTGCCATATAGCGAACAAATTCGTTACAAGCAAAAACAGGTGGCCGATAATCTGACACGCATCGGGAAAATAGAATTACCCGAGATTGCCCCGATTCTCGGATCGAAACGAACCGAATTTTACCGCAATAAACTGGAGTTCACTTTCTCTAACAAACGCTGGCGTACTTTCGAAGAAATTGCCGAAGAAAAAGAATTTGATACGATGAATGCCGTAGGTTTTCATATTCCGGGTCAGTTCGACAAAGTGCTCGATATCAATAAATGCTGGCTGCAAAATGATATTTCTAATGAAATCCGCAATGAAATTCGCCGTTATGCGCTTGCAAAAGAACTGACCTTCTTCGACTTACGTTCACAGGAAGGATTTTTACGTACTATGATGATCCGGACAACTTCTACGGATGAACTGATGGTGATTATGGTTTTCTTTTACGAAGATAAAAAAGCGCAGGATGCTTTGTTACAACATGTTGCCAATAAATTTCCACAAATAACCTCCTTGTTATATATTATCAATTCCAAAGCCAACGACACGATTACCGATCAGGAAGTGTTGGTTTTCAAAGGCGCTGAATGTATTTATGAGGAGATGGAAGGACTGAAATTTAAAATCGGTCCGAAATCTTTTTATCAAACCAATTCCAAGCAGGCTTACGAATTATATAAAATTGCCCGAAACTTTGCCGGGCTTACAGGGAACGAACTGGTGTATGATCTTTACACGGGAACCGGGACGATTGCCAACTTTGTAGCCCATCAGGCACGTCAGGTCGTTGGTATTGAATATGTTCCTGAAGCCATCGAAGACGCTGTGATGAATTCGAAGCTGAATAATATAAACAATACGCTTTTCTATGCCGGCGATATGAAAGACCTGCTTAACGCTGCCTTTATCGAAAAACACGGCAAGCCGGATGTAATTATTACCGATCCGCCACGCGCCGGAATGCACGAAGATGTGATTAATGCTATGCTTTTTGCAGCGCCCGAACGCATCGTGTATGTGAGTTGCAACCCGGCCACACAAGCCCGCGATTTAAGTCTGCTCGATGCAGCTTATAAAGTTACTGCGGTTCAGCCGGTGGATATGTTTCCACATACGCATCATGTGGAAAATGTGGTGCTGCTGGAAAAGAGAGCGTGAGTTTATAAAGTTCATAAAGTTTGAAAGTTGAATGAGTATATTAAGTTGAATAAGCTCCGGATGCCTAAGTGAATGATTCTCTTTGTTTCCCTCAACTTTTTCAACGTTCAATTCACTTAATCAGCTGATTAATCAATTAACCAATCATGTACAGCTTTATTATTTCTATCATAGTCCTGATATTGGGCTACATAGTTTACGGGAAAATAGCCGAACGAATTTTTGAAGTTGATAAAAACCGGCCGACGCCGGCTATTGCCAATCCCGATGGGGTGGATTATGTACCGTTACCGTGGTGGCGTGTTTTCCTGATTCAGTTTTTGAATATTGCCGGTTTAGGACCGATTTTCGGTGCTATTATGGGCGTTATGTTCGGTTCTGCATCGTTCTTGTGGATTGTGCTCGGAACTATTTTTGCAGGTGGGGTACACGATTATTTTTCGGGAATGATGTCCATACGCAATAATGGCGCCAGCCTGCCCGAACTTGTCGGACAGGAACTCGGGTCGGGGATAAAGCAATTTATGCGTGTATTTTCATTGGTGTTAATGATTTTGGTCGGGGCAGTATTCGTTTCCGGGCCTGCCGACTTACTGGCTAATCTTACTCCCGGTGTAATTAATTCTATGTGGTGGGTGGTAATTGTATTTGTCTATTACATTTTGGCCACGCTCTTGCCTATCGACAAATTAATTGGTAAAATTTATCCTATTTTCGGCTTTGCCCTGCTTTTTATGGCTTTGGGTATTTTAGTGGCAATCTTTGTAAATCGTGCTCCGATACCTGAATTTACCGAAGGTTTTGCAAATTTACATCCTCAAAAACTTCCTATTTTTCCCATCATGTTTGTGTCAATTGCCTGTGGAGCCATTTCAGGTTTTCATGCCACGCAATCGCCTTTAATGGCACGCTGTATTCAGAGCGAGAAACTGGGCCGGCGCATTTTTTATGGCAGCATGGTAGCCGAAGGCATCGTGGCACTGATTTGGGCGGCGGCGGCTTCGAGCTTTTTCGGTTCCATTCAGGGACTGCAGGATTTTGTAGCCGGGCTTGCACCGACAGCCAATAAACCGGCTGTGGTTGTCGATTTGATTTCAAAAACCTGGCTCGGCCATTTTGGTGGAATTTTAGCTCTGCTCGGTGTTATTGCCGCTCCACTCACTTCGGGCGATACCGCTTTGCGTTCGGCACGATTGATAGCTGCCGATTTTCTGCAATTCGATCAAAAACCAATGAAAAAAAGGCTGATAATTTCTATTCCGATTTTTATTCTGACTTTTATAATTCTTCAAATGAATTTTGATGTGTTGTGGCGGTATTTTGCCTGGTGCAACCAAACGCTGGCCGTTTTCACCCTTTGGGCAATAACAGTGTATTTATCCAAACAAAAGAAATTTTATGGCATTTCGCTACTTCCAGCTATGTTTATGACAACTGTAAGCATAAGCTATATTCTCATTGCCCCCGAAGGTTTTCATGTGTCACCTATGGTTTCGTATAGTGTCGGGATAGTCATTTCTATTGTACTTTTTGTTCTGTTTTTGTATAAAAAGAAACCCAAAAACACAAATTACAAGGTGTTGTAATGCAGAAAGATAAGTTTTTAAAATTCAAAAAAAAGGATTTTTAGTTGGTTGTAGGAAATATTTTCCGTTATTTTACGAAATTTTTCACCATAGAAAACACTCAAAAAATATCATTATGGCAGTAATCATACGCGAAATCGGAACTAAAAAAGAGTTAAAGAAATTTATAAGGTTTGGAATCAATTTATACAAAAATTGTGAGTTTGCAGCTCCGCCTTTGCTAATGGACGATTTACTGAATCTTTCTAAAGGAAGCAACCCTGCTTTGGATTTTTGTGAAACAGCTTATTTTCTGGCATACAAAGAGAATAAAATTGTAGGGCGGATAGCTGCCATTATAAATCCTGTAGCCAACGAAAGATGGAATCAAAAAAATGCCCGCTTCGGTTGGGTCGATTTTATAGATGACGCAGAAGTAACAACGGCTTTATTTGAAGCGGCTGAAAAATGGGCAAAATCAAAAGGAATGATTGCCATTCAAGGTCCATTGGGATTTGCCGATTTTGATCATGAAGGTACCCTTATCGAAGGATACAACAAACTCGGAACTTTAGCCACTATTTATAATTATCCGTATTACCCCGAGCATATTGAGCGAAACGGTTATGTAAAAGACATCGACTGGAACGAATATCTGATAACCGTGCCGGAGGTTTTTCCTGAAAAATATTTTCGTATTGCCGAAATAGTCAAAGAAAAATTCAACCTGACCCCCAAACATTTTAAATCGCGCAAAGAGGTTGTAAACAATTACGCGCAAAAAATCTTCGAATTACTCAACCTGTGTTATCAGGATTTGTACGGATATACAAAATTGAATGACAAGCAAATCCATTTTTACATTAAGTTGTATTTCAGTTTTTTCCGTTTGGATACAATCTCGATTGTAGTTGATAAAAAAGACGATGTGATTGCTCTCGGGATTGCCATGCCGAGCTTCACAAAAGCCTTGCAGAAAGCAAAGGGAAGACTTTTCCCATTGGGTTGGTGTTACATGCTTCGGGCTTTAAAGAAAAACGATTTGGTCGATTTGTATCTGATGGCAGTGCATCCCGATTATCAGAATAAAGGCGTTAACTCCATCCTGTTTGCAGAGCTTATGCCTCAATTCGCCAAAAACGGGTACAAGTTTGCCGAATCGAATCCCGAGCTCGAAACCAATACCCGCATGTCGTCGCAATGGGGAAATTTTGAATATGTAAATCACAAAAAAAGGAGGGTTTACATAAAAGAAATTTGAAAGGATTGAGAAGTTGGAAACGATAAAGTTGATCGAGGTTTGTTAAATTTTCTTCCGCTTGACAGTATTTGCTTACTCAATCAATTTGCAAAATATAAATTTACATAAAAAATGACACGCAAATTTGATTTTTTGGTCATTGGGAGTGGTATGGCAGGTATAAGTTTTGCCCTGAAAGCCGCACCTTATGGCAAAGTGGCTTTGCTGTGTAAAACCACACTTGACGAATCGAACACATCGTTTGCACAAGGCGGTATCGCTGCCGTAACTTACGAACCCGATAATTTCGAAAAACATATTGAAGATACGCTGATTGCCGGAGATGGTCATTGCAACCTGGCTGCGGTTGAAAAGGTAATCCGCGAAGCTCCTGCCCAAATTCAGGAGTTGTTGCGTTGGGGGGTCGATTTCGACAAGGACGAAAATGGCTTATTCGACTTACATCGCGAAGGAGGTCATTCCGAGCACCGCATTTTACATCACAGGGATAATACCGGCTACGAAATCCAGCAAAGTCTGATCAGGCAGGTACGGGCAAATCCCAATATCGAAGTTTACGAAAATTATTTTGCAATTGAAATACTCACGCAACATCATTTGGGCGAAGTGGTAACCCAGCATACGCCTAATATCGAATGTTACGGCGCTTATGTGTTGAACCAGCAAAGTAATCATATTCACACTTTTCTGGCTAAAGTAACGTTGTTGGCTACAGGCGGCATTGGCAGCGTTTATGCGACAACCACTAATCCTGCTATTTCAACAGGTGATGGAATAGCCATGGTACATAGGGCAAGAGGTGTGATTCAGGATATGGAATTTGTACAATTCCATCCGACCGGCTTATATCAGCCGGGTGCCCGTCCGACCTACCTGATAACAGAAGCTATCCGGGGTTACGGAGCGGTTCTACGTTGTAAGGACGGACGTGAATTTATGCAGAAATATGACGAACGAGGTTCGTTGGCTCCCCGCGACATCGTGGCACGTGCTATTGATAACGAAATGAAAATTCGTGGACATGAATTCGTTTATCTCGATGTAACTCATAAAAATGCCGAAGAAACGAAAGAACATTTTCCGAACATCTATAAAAAATGTTTGGAACTCGGCATCGATATCACAAAAGATATGATTCCGGTTTCGCCGATTCAGCATTATCTTTGTGGTGGCATAGTTGTTGATTTGAATGGAAAAACATCGATAAATCAGTTGTATGCCGCCGGCGAATGTTCGTGTACCGGTTTGCATGGCGCAAATCGTTTGGCCTCAAATTCTTTACTCGAAGCAATCGTGTATGCCGATGCTGCGATGAAAGATGCTATAAAACAAATTGACACAATTCAATACAATGAGTTTATTCCCGAATGGGATGATGAAGGGACAAAACTACCCGAAGAAATGGTGTTGATAACCCAAAGTTTTCGGGAAGTGGAGCAAATTATGAATGCCTATGTGGGCATTGTGCGTTCCAACCTTCGTTTGAAACGTGCCATGAACCGGCTTGAAATTTTGTACCGCGAAACCGAAGATTTGTTCGAACGTTCGGTGGTTTCACGCGAAATATGTGAATTGCGTAACGTGATCAGCGTGGCTTACCTAATTATCAAACACGCACTTCGCCGGAAAGAAAGCCGTGGTTTACATTACACGATTGATTACCCGAAACGCATGAGAAACGAGCCCTGATATTTTAAAACAACATGAAACGAATAATTCTTTTACTGATAATCCTTGTTTTTATTGTGCAAAGCTATGCCGACAATAAAAACACGGGCGATCCGCGCACACCGGTTGTGAAAACTGAAAGTAGCTGGAATAAATCGGATAATGAAACTCCATCAGGGACTAATAATCAAACCGTTGCTGTTGATGGAATAACATTCAGCAGTACGTCCGAAGGAATTTATATCACACTGCCCAAAGCCACAAGCAATGTGAAACTTTTTGCGCTTACCGGCGAGGTGGTTTGGAGCGGGAATCTTGTCCAGGGTCGGTTTTTCATTCCCACCCGGCAAGGGATTTATTTCTTAAGGATCAATAATAAAAGCTATAAGGTTATTTGTAAGTAAGTTAATATATTTTTTAAATGATCAAACATATTGTATTTTTTGGATTGGCTGAAAATGCCGAAGGAAAAACGAAAGCTGATAATGCGGCAGTTATCAAATCGGAACTTGAAAATCTCAAAAACCTGATTCCTGAAATTATCAGTATCGAGGTCGGAATCAATCATCCCGATGCGCCGGCAGGCAATTTTGACATAGCCTTATACGCTGAATTTAAGAATTTGGCCGATTTGGATAGCTATCAGGTTCATCCAGAGCACAAAAGAGTCGCTGCTTATATCGGGAAAGTGAAAACATCGCGTGCTGCAGTCGATTACGAAGTTTAGTGTTTTTTTGTTTCTGTCTGTTTAAATACGGTTAGCTATGTGGAAAGATTTTTTTTATTTTTCCAAAGGACAGCGCACAGGCATTCTGATTCTGATTGCTCTGATTCTGATTACAGTTGTTCTGAGCGTTTTACTGCCTTATTTTTATACCGATAAAGAACCGGATGGTTCTGAGTTCTTAAACGAAGCCCGTGAATTTCAACGTGAGTTGGTTTCGCGTGATAGTTTGCGTCAACTTGCCTGGGAAGAAAAGTATAAGAAAGAGTTTCAGAATTACCGTTTCGAAAAAAGTAAGCCGGAAACTCATTCGCTTTTCCCGTTTGATCCTAATAAAGCCGATTCTTTAACTTTTGTTCGGCTGGGCTTAAGGTCTTATATTGCTTCGAATATTTTAAAATTCCGGAGTAAAGGCGGCGCCTTTCGCACGAAAGAAAGTTTCGGAAAAGTCTACGGGCTCACACCTGAAAAATATCAGGAACTCGAACCCTATATTTCAATCGGAGAAATTGCAACAATTCGCATCGATACCATTAAGACTGTTCAGAAAACAAAACTCCCGATAAGCATAATCGTAGAGTTGAACTCGGCCGATACGACACAACTGATGCAGGTTTATGGCATTGGACGGGGATATGCCAAAGGAATCGTGCGCTTCAGGCAACAAACCGGAGGATTTGTTTCGGTGGAGCAATTGCGCGAAATATATGGCATGACCGATGTTAATTTCGTAAAAATAAGCCCATATTGTACTGTAAATGCTGCTTTGGTACAAAAAATAAAGGTGAATACCGCTTCTATCGAAAAGCTTAACGCGCATCCCTATCTCAATTTTTATCAGTCCAAAGCTATTTACGAACTTAGGCGCAATAAAGGGAAACTGAAAAGTATAAACGACTTGAGAGTACTCGATGAAATCACTCCCGATCAACTGAATAAAATTAACCCTTATCTTCAATTCGATTAAAAACGCTACAAGAATCAACTTGCAGCGTTTAAAACTTACTTAACTTTTATATCAGGCTGATATAAGACATGATAAGGTGTTGCCTACCCTGAAAATTGAAAGAAGCGCCTGCAAACTTACATTCACAGGCGGGCTTAGTTATTCTTCATTTCTGAACTCGAGAATATCGGCGGGCTGACAGTCGAGCACTTTACAAATAGCCTCAAGCGTACTAAAACGTATGGCTTTGGCTTTTCCGGTTTTGAGGATGGAAAGGTTTGCCGGTGTAATATCCACTTTCTCCGACAACTCGTTCAGCGAAATTTTCCGACGAGCCATCATAACATCTAAATTCACTATTATCGGCATAATATTTATTTACTATTGAGATATACCTGACTGTTAAATTGTCAAATCCTGTTCTTCTTTTATTTCTATTGCAATTCTGAGTACTTCGTTCATAATGAGTATGACAACACCCATTATCAGGGCATTAAAATCAATGACTTTGGCATACGAAAAATTATAGTGGGTCAAATCCACCATGTATTGGGCCGAAAACACATTAATCACCTGGATAACCGATCCGATAATTCCCATCGACACCAGAATCAGCCCGATGCGGTTAATACGTTTCATATTAATCCGATCAAAAACTTCGGAATGCTGCAACGAACGGAGAATTTTCACAACCAAAAAAGGAATCCATATCCCCAAAACCAGGGTTGCAACAATCAGAACTCCATAAATAACCTGAAGTACAACCCACCAAACCGGCTTTTCGGGAAGCGAATGCACCAAAACCGAAACATTGGTAGGACGTATAAGCACGTTTTCTCCCGTTTTTGTATTTACTTCAGTAGTTTCCATATAATCAGCATCTTTGGAAACCACATCCATCATCAGAAAATCATCAGTGTCTTTTTGCGTATCAATTTCATATTTAGCAATGGCAAAGCCATATTTTACACCTTCGATAAAAGGAAGTATAGCCCCCTGATATAAACTGCCGAAAAATATAATTAACAGAATTATACAAAGTGTTTTTATTCGTTTCATGAATAACTAAATTTAGATTTTTCGAAATATAAATTCATACAAAGTAAGTTGTTTTTTTTTGAATATCAAAACGAATTTGTTGATATTCGATAAATTCAATCTTGCTATTCACTAATTATCGGAAGGTTTATTCCGTCAGAGTTATTTTTGGCAGTTAATTCCAAACTGAATTAACTAATTAAGTCGACATTTACCTTTAGAAATCCTGTTTCCGGCTGATAATTATTGAATGACTTATTGATTAACATTTAGACGATCATTTTTCAATAAGTCATTCGATAAATTGCAAGCAGTTATTTTATAGTTAGTTCATTTATTAAACGCTGTGCACCGCCCACTTTATCCATAACAAAAAGCACGTAACGAATATCCACATTGATAGTACGTTGCAAATCAGGTTCGAAAACTATATCTCCGCTCATAGCCTCCCAGTTACCGTCGAACGCCAACCCGATCAGTTCGCCTTTGGCATTGAAAATCGGACTGCCCGAGTTTCCACCGGTAATGTCGTTGTTGCTCAGGAAAGCCACGTGCATTTCGCCTGTTTGCGTATCGAGATATGCGCCGTAATTTTTGTCGGTTATGGCTTGTTTCAGTTTAGCCGGCACATCAAATTCGTAATCGCCTGGTTTTTCTTTTTCCAGGATACCGCGCGTAGTGGTATAATATTTATACTCCACTGCATCAGCAGGTTTATACCCACCTATTTTGCCGTAAGTCATGCGCATGGTGAAATTGGCATCCGGATAAAGCGATTCGCCTTTTTCGGCAGCCATTTCTTTCAGGCCTGCCTGGTACAAACGTTCTGCATCGGCAATCAATTCATTTGCGTTGCTGTAATCGTCGGACTGCATATTTTTCATAGTCCGGTTTACATCTTCCCAGTAAACAAGCGCCGGATCATTTTTGAAATTAACTTTAGCGCTGCGAAATGCTTTGTTGAATTTATCGATATTCGTGAAAGATGATTTTGAAAATAAATATTGGACGTATTTTGTATAATCGCCCCTGAACTTTTTCTGAATGAGGTTGTAGATTTCAGGTAAGGCATCGGCATCGACCGCTTTTTTATATTCGGCCAGCATAACGGCAAAAGTAGCCTGGTCGACAGCCGGATAATAATCTTTGTAAACATCGGCGGCTTCGGTCAATAAAGAGTCGACGGCAAGATTCTTTTTCGACAGTTTTTCGAGTTGAGAGGCGATTCGCGGCATTTCGGTACCTCCGATAAGCGATTCGCGCAGGTAGGTAAGCGCCTTGTTGTAGGGATAGAATTTGGTGTAGCCCTGTTCGAGGTCGTTCAACACTTTTCCGTATTTTGTTTTCCGGTTTTCAGACTGATTCACCCATTCGGCAAATTCTTTTTCTTCGGCTTTTTTACGTTCGATAATGCTTAACTTGGCGATGGCGTTGTTCATCCCGATGCTGTTTTTCCAATAATTGGAACTGCGGGCAAACTTGCTCGAATAGGCAATGTTAATAGCCTCGTCGGCTTTCATAAACGACATCCACACATCCTGCTTGGCGCCACGCACATCAATGCGGGCCTGGTTGCTGGCTTTCATGCGGTTTTCGATTCCCCACGACGACAAATAACGGGTTGTTGTTCCCGGGTTACCCATGATCATACTAAAATCGCCCGGCAGGTAGCCTTTGTTCGAAATGGTTGCAAATCGTTTGGCCGTGTAAGGAATATTGTCTTTCGAATATTCAGCGGGCTTTCCATCTTTTCCACAGTAAACACGAAAAACCGAAAAGTCGCCGGTGTGGCGGGGCCACATCCAGTTATCAGTGTCAGCTCCGAATTTACCTATCGATGAAGGAGGAGCATAAGCAAATCGAATATCGGTAAATTCCTCGTAAACAAACATATAAAACTCATTCCCTGAATAAAATGGTTTTACCTGTATGATGTAATGGTTGTCCTTTTGAGCTTCAGTTTTAATTGCCGATAAAACAGAATCCTGTTTTTCTTTGCGTTTATCTCCTTTCAAATCTTCCGGAAGTTGAGACAGAACACGTTCGGTAACATCGGTAATACTGACTAAAAATTTAACCGTTAAACCGGGTGTCGGAATTTCATCTTCCATTTTTTCAGCAGTAAATCCATTTTTCAGATAATTATGCTCCACCGTACTGTGTTGCTGTATAGCCCCGTAACCACAATGATGATTGGTGAAGACCAATCCCTGGTTCGAAACCATCACGCCTGTACATCCGTTTCCAAACACGATAATCGCGTCTTTCAGGCTTATATTTTTATCACTGTAAATTTCTTCGGCAGTAAGTGTGCAGCCCATGCCATTCATTTGCCGGATGTTTAATTTCTCAATTAAAGGCAGCATCCACATTCCTTCATCGGCTCTCAGTCCCGAAAATAATAAAATAGAAAATAAAAGAATACTTAGTTTCTTCATAATAAATTGTTTTATTTATTTTGATACGCTATTTTCGTGAGAAATATATCGAATTTCGATATACAAAATTAGTAAAAATGTTTATATAACAAACGTTGACCCACAAAAAACACATTAAACTTCCAACATAGTCATTCTTTCCGGCATCCTACGGTTCTATAAAATAATGCATAAAATTCTGAATCGACTAAAAAGAAACCTCCAATTTTGCTGATTCTGATTTGCGAAGCAGAATTAATATAGAAAATTACAACTCTATCCTAAAAAAATACTTAACTTTGTGTTTCAAAAAAAAATAAACATAAAACTAAAGCCATGAGAGTCATCATTCAACCTGATTACCAGAATGTATCGAAGTGGGCTGCCAATTATACGGCTGCCAAAATTACGAACGCAAAACCTACCGCCGAAAAACCTTTTGTGCTGGGATTGCCTACAGGTTCTTCACCATTAGGAGTTTACCATCATCTAATTGAATTAAACAAAAAAGGAATAGTTTCTTTCAAGCATGTAATTACCTTCAACATGGATGAATATGTGGGTTTACCTCAAAACCACAGCGAAAGTTATTATACTTTTATGTGGAACAACTTTTTCAGTCATATCGACATTTTGCCCGAAAACACCAATATCCTGAATGGAAATGCCGATAATTTGACAGCCGAATGTGAAGCGTATGAACAGAAAATAAAGGCAGTAGGCGGTATCGATTTATTTTTGGGAGGTATCGGACCCGATGGACACATTGCCTTCAACGAACCGGCATCTTCGCTTTCGTCGCGTACCCGTCAGAAAACGCTTACTACCGATACCATCATTGCAAATTCCCGTTTCTTCGACAACGATGTTAATAAAGTTCCAAAAACTGCTCTGACTGTGGGTGTTGGCACTGTGCTCGATGCTAAAGAAGTTCTCATTATTGTCAATGGACACAACAAAGCACGTGCCCTGCGCCATGCCATTGAAGAACCAATAAGCCATATATGGACCATCAGTGCGCTGCAAATGCATCCGAAAGGCATTATTGTTTGCGATTACGATGCCTGTACCGAGCTGAAAGTGGGAACATACAAATATTTCCTCGATATTGAAAAAGACACATTGAATCCGGAAACGCTACTCTAAAATCCGGTGCAAGGATCGATTCATTTACGGGCAAAAAGACGATGTCAAGGGAAAAAATATCGTTTCTTAATTTCGGCGGAAGAAATCATTTCTGCCCAATATTAATTTCGATAATGCGAAGAAATAAAAAATAACCGGCATTCCCATCAATCTATGTTTGACGACGAAG
The DNA here is from genome assembly GCA_021371875.1 of Bacteroidales bacterium. GTDB lineage: Bacteria > Bacteroidota > Bacteroidia > Bacteroidales > Paludibacteraceae > Paludibacter. The sequence continues at coordinate 14,488 of JAJFVH010000109.1, read as the reverse complement.
AAAATTTTGAAAACACAGCCGATCGACTTGAGAAAATACCCTTATACAAAAAAGGACTTGAAATACTCGATCTGGTGCGGCAAATCGGCGATTTGATTCCCGACGATGAAGAAAATGAACTCTCTTCGGTAAAGCATCACATGCTCGAAGATGCCTATATGCTTACAGTAAAAATAGCCGGCGCCGAAGAAGGTGATTTGTACGATATTCGCATGGAAAATGCCGCTATCATTCGCAAGTCGGCCATGAGTCTGATGATTCAGAATCATTCGCTTAAAATGTTCGGGTTCAAGCATGTGGAATACTTCCAGATGGTGCGCAACCTGATTGAAGAATACCGCCTGCTGTTTATCGACTGGGTGGAAGGATTCGATAAGTCCAACTATATTATCGACCGTTGGGGATTGTTCAATCCTCCGGGAGTCGGTCCGTTCGACGTAGATATTAACGATATTATCGGAGATAAGAATAATTCTTTTTTTGACGAATTCTTCGGAGATGACGATGAGGAATAACAAAAACACTTGATATCAAAAAGAAATGAAATTATTGCCTTTCTTTATTTCCGAACCAGCAATTCATTACGCCATTTTATATACTTTGTCTTTTACCCACACAGCCCACTCAGCCTGCGACTTCTTTTTGTCGAAGGTTTGCCAGGGAATGGGCTTACCTATTTTCAGGGTAAAATGTTTACCACGTTGTTTAAACATTTCATCAGGGAGATACATCATTTCTACATTAAACTTAATACCCAGAAATTTGCGGATTTTAGCCAGATTGTAAAAAAAGTTTGAATTACGGCCTTCAAAATAAACAGGCACTACATCGCGCTGGTATTGAACTGATTTGGTGATAAAGTTTTTTTTCCATTCCAAGTCGACAACTTTCCCTTTCACTTTACGGGAACACATTCCGGCAGGAAACGTAACCAAATGATTGTCGGATTCATAAAGCTGTTGCATCATTTCGGCATGGCCCTTGGCCTGATTTCCGAATTTATTCACCGGAATAAACATTTCTTTCATGGGATGGAGAAATATCAACAAATCGTTCGAGAAAAAACGTACCTTGCCATCATACTCTTTTCCAATCAAATAACCTGCTGCAATACCATCGAGTCCGCCAAGCGGATGATTACATGCAAAAATATAACGTCCATCTTTGGGTGGCAAATTCTCCTTTCCTTCAATGCTGACCGACATTTTAAGGTATTTGAATGCTGCTTCAATAAAATCAAGGTTTTTCAAATCAGGATTTTCATAAAAAAACTGGTTCAACTCTTCCTCGTGAACTATTCTACGTAGATAATTGACTATAAATTTGGGAACTTTTGATTTAGGGGCTCTGGTTTTTAAAATATGGGCTATATCAATTTTTATCACCTTGCTTGTACTCATGTTGTTTGCTTATGGATTATTCGAACAGGTGCAAATGTACAAAAAATGCTTTAATTTATAAAAAACACTTTCTAAACACAAACCAGTTTCGTGAAACAATATAGCGGTAAAAAAGAATTTATTCCCCCACCTTTAAAATAACAACACAAATCATAAATAAATAACTTATTTATGATTTGATTTACTGTTGTTTATATTACTTTACTTCCTTATTATCCCCTGTTGAGAAACTGTTGAAAACTTACTCAAAACGTGCATTTTTGACCAAATAAAGTGTTTATAAATTTTTAGTGGGGAATAGTGGGGAATATCAAAATCTTTTTATACTTTTACACTTACAAAATTATATCCTGCTAATATGTCAACTTTTATAGGAAAATACGAAGCAAAAGCCGATGTAAAGGGGAGAATATTCATTCCTTCCGCTTATCGCAAACTTTTGCCTGATGGCGAAAGGGAACGGATTGTCATGCGAAGAGATGCCGAAAACGATTGTATCGTATTTTTCCCCGAGCACGTTTGGAATACGAAAGTAGAAGGACTTAAAGCGAATCTGGATGAATGGAACCCTGAAGACCAAATGATTCTGATGCAGTTTGTTTCGGATGCCGAATGGTTGGATATCGATTCACAGGGCAGGATTTTAATTGCAAAACGTCATCTGCAATCCATCGCGGTCGAAAGTCCCGAGGTATTGTTTGTAGGTATGATCGACCGTTTTGCCGTCTGGAGCAAGGCTCGTTACGAGCAAGCCAAAATGCCGCAGGCTGATTTTGCAAAAGCGTTGAAAGAGAAAATGATGAAACCCATGGCAATTGAAGAATAAGATAAAAAATGACAAATCCTGTTTACCATACACCGGCATTGCTGAATGAAACCATCGAAGGATTGAATATCAAGCCTGACGGAGTTTACGTGGATGTTACTTTTGGTGGCGGCGGTCATTCTAAGGAAATACTGAAACATTTGGTATCCAAGGGCAAATTATTGGGGTTCGACCAGGATGTTGATGCAATAAAGAATATCATTGATGATAAACGCTTTACATTCGTCAGAAGCAATTTCAAATACATGAAGAATTTTCTTCGTTATCATGGTATTGAAAAAGCGGATGGCATTTTAGCCGATTTGGGTGTTTCGTCGCATCATTTTGATGAAGCCGAACGTGGATTCTCATTTCGCTTTGATGGTGCGCTGGACATGCGCATGAACACCGAATCGAAACTGACAGCTGCAACGGTGCTCAACACTTATAGCGAAGAGCAACTGGCGGATGTTTTTTACCTGTACGGAGAATTACATAATTCACGAAAGATTGCCAGAACTATCGTTCAGGCCAGGACGAAAGTTCCGATTGAGAGGATTTCTCCGTTTATCGAAATACTGAAACCTTTTTTCGGACGCGAAAAAGAGAAAAAAGACATGGCGAGGGTCTTTCAGGCTTTACGCATAGAAGTAAATAAAGAGATGGAAGCGCTCGAAATTCTGCTCAGGCAAAGCATTGAAATATTGAACCCCGGAGGCAGGATGGTGGTACTGACCTATCATTCACTCGAAGACAGGCTGGTAAAAAATTTTTTTCGCAGTGGAAATTTCGAAGGGAAGATAGAAAAGGACTTTTATGGAAATGTGATTTCAAAGATTAAAGTAATCAACAACAAGGTTATTGTCGCAAGCGACGAAGAAGTCGAACGCAACCCGAGAGCCAGAAGTGCAAAATTGAGAATAGCAGAGAAAGCATAACATTTCGTTTTTTCGTTCCGAAAGCCACAAAACTTTTATATTAAACGCTTTACAATTTATTTACTTATTCAACCCGATTAACTGATTTCTCAAAAAAAAATAATGAGTTGGTTTAAAAAAATAGCAGAAACAATCAAAGGGAGCGAAGATTTCTCGGATATCAAATCGAGCACGTTGCGCGATGTGATAAACGGAAACATCCTGACCAAAAAGTTTTTGAAAAAACAGTATGGTCTATTGATACTGATTGCTATTCTGGCATTTATATATGTCGACAATCGTTATTATTGCGAAACACAACAGGTAAGAGTCATAGAACTGAAAAAGCAAATTCAGGATGTAAAATACGAATCACTCACTATTTCAGCTCAGTTGATGAGAATCACCCGTCAGTCGAATATCCTGAATATGGTGAATAAACGGGGCTTGAATCTGGAAGAATCGAACACGCCGCCCGTGGTCATTGAAACACCTGAAGAAAACAAGGAAAAATCAAAAAAATAACACCAAGCTCTTGTAATAACTTATGGCTGATAAACGAAAAAGTATAGTGCTGCGATTCGGAATAGTATATTTTATTATACTGTTTCTCTTTTCGTTGGTAATATATCGGATCGTTGTTTTGCAATTCGTCGAAAAAGACGAATGGATGGAAGTCGCTGCCAAAAACAAAAAATCGGACATCAGGGTAAAACCTAACAGAGGCAATATTTTTGCCTCCGACGGCCGCCTGATGGCAAGTTCCATTCCTACTTACTACGTTTACATGGATACGCGCGTTCCTGCGTTGCATGAAGATGAAGGCAAATTTTTCAAAGAGAATATCGACTCGGTATCGCTAAGTCTCGCCAACTATTTTGGCGACCGCACCAGGGAAGAATATAAATCAATGCTGAAAAAAGCCTACCGCGAAGGCAGAGGCGAAGTTCCTTTATATCCCAAACGTATCACTTACGCTCAACTCAAAGATTTACGCAAAATGCCCCTATTCCGCATGGGACGTAACAAGAGTGGCTTGATAACCAAAGAATTATTGCGCCGTGTAAAACCATTCGGGTCATTAGCCTCACGTACTATCGGCGACATTTATGCCGATGAATCGAGGGGAGGAAAAAACGGACTGGAATTATATTTCAATACTGAATTGTTAGGTACTCCGGGCGTTTCCGTGCGACAGAAAGTTGCTAATCGTTGGGAAGAAACCATTCAGGTTGAACCGATTGATGGGTTGGACATTCTCACCACAATCGACATTGATTTGCAGGATATTGCCGAAAAAGCTTTGGTTGACAGCCTTAAATCGTTCGATGCGGAAACCGGATACGCCGTGTTGATGGAAGTTCGGTCGGGCGAAGTAAAAGCGATTGTAAATATGCAGAAAAATGCCGATGGATCCTATACCGAGAATAAAAACGGTGTGGTTTCCGATCAGGTTGAACCCGGATCAACTTTCAAGGTATTCTCGCTTATTGCGCTTTTAGACGATGGGAAAGCCCAAATTACCGATACCATTCAAACCGGAAACGGGGTGTATAATTATTATGGTTCAAATATGACCGACCACAATGCCAACAAGGGTGGTTATCACAACATAACCTTAGCCGAAGCCATCCAAGCCTCATCGAACATCGGCGTTTCGCGGGCTGTGGTAAAAGCTTATGGACAGAATCCTGCTGAATATGTGGAAAAACTGTACTCGATGGGCTTCAACGAAAAAATGAATTTGGAAATTCCGGGAAACGCAGGTCCAAAAATCAGGCATCCGAAAGACAAATCGAAATACTGGTCGAAAACAACTTTACCTTGGATGTCGATAGGCTACGAAACACAGATACCTCCAATTTACACTTTGGCATTCTATAATGCGATAGCGAATAATGGCAAACTCATTCGTCCGTTTTTTGTAAAAGCCATCTTAAAAAATGGTCAAACCATTAAAACATTCGGTACCGAAACGATAAGAGAAGCTATATGCAAACCAAGTACATTAAGTATTGTTCGTGAAACATTGCTTGGGGTCGTTGAAGGAGAAAAGGGAACAGCAAAAAATGTGCGTTCAAAAAATATACGGATTGCCGGAAAAACAGGAACTGCACAGATTTCGAAAGGAACGCTCGGCTATAAAGCCGGAGGTAAAAGTCATCAGGTCTCTTTTTGCGGTTACTTTCCTGCCGATGATCCGCTTTACACCTGTATAGTTGTGATTCGTGAGCCGCATAACGGTTATCCTTCAGGAGGTAAAATGGCGGGATCAATCTTTAAAAGTATAGCCGAACAAACCATGGCATTGAAATCGAACCTGAAACCCGATAATTTTGCGCAGGACACAACCAATGTTTTTCCTTATTTCCCTAAAGGAAAATCGGGAAATTACAAAGCATTGCAAACAGTATTAACCGATTTAAACTTACCCGTAAACGGTCAGACAGCAGATTGGGTGATGACATTTGCCGGTGAAAAAACAATGAAAATTGAACCATTGGCAGTGGAAAAGCATAACGTTCCTGATTTACAAGGCATGGGAGCAAAAGATGCCCTGTATTTATTGGGTCAAATGGGTTTGAAGGTACAAATTGCAGGCAGAGGAAAAGTGGTTTCACAGAATCTGTTACCCGGAACAACAGTTAGTAAGGGACAATCTATTCTTATTCATCTTGAATAAAAACAAATCTAAACACACGATATAGGTATGATTTTAGGCGATTTATTACAAAACATAATACTGAAAAGCACGATTGGCGACACCGAGATTTCGGTAACCGACATTCAGTTCGACTCACGTAAAATCGGACAAGGATCGGTATTCGTAGCTATGCGCGGCACCGCTACCGATGGACACGATTTTATTAACGTGGCCATAGAAAAAGGGGCGAAAGCCATTGTATGTGAAGCGTATCCAACTGAAAGAATCGACGATATAACTTACATCCTGGTTGAAAACAGTTCGGATGCATTGGGAAAAATAGCTTCGGCTTGGTACGGTTTTCCTTCCGAAAAACTGATATTGGTTGGCGTTACAGGCACAAACGGTAAAACCACCATCGCTACTTTACTTTATCAAATGTTCCGGCAATTAGGTTACAAAACAGGTTTACTTTCAACTGTTTGCAATTACGTGGACGATGTAGCCGTGGAAGCTACCCACACCACCCCCGACTCACTGGCATTAAACGAATTATTGGCCCGTATGGTTGATGCAGGTTGTAAATATGCTTTTATGGAAGTAAGTTCGCATTCGGTGGAACAACGCAGAATTGCGGGGTTGGAATTCGATGGCGGTATTTTCACCAATATCACCCGCGACCACATTGACTATCATCTGACTTTTGAAAATTACCTGAAAGCCAAGAAACGTTTTTTTGATGATTTGTCGTCCGAAGCTTTCGCGTTGACTAACATCGATGACAAAAATGGCCTGGTGATGCTTCAAAATACGAAAGCACAGAAATATACTTATTCACTTCGTGGCATGGCCGATTTTAAAACCAAAATTCTGGAACATGGATTTGACGGTATGTTACTCGATATGAACGATCGCGAAGTGAATGTTTCATTTATAGGGAAATTCAACGCCAGTAACTTATCGGCTGTCTTCGGAGCCGCCGTTTTACTTGGTCAGGACGAGCTTGAGGTGTTACGGATTATCAGCTCCTTACATTCGGTATCAGGTCGTTTCGAAACATTACGAGCCCCATCGGGCTATACCGCGATCGTAGATTACGCACATACACCTGATGCCTTGAACAACGTTATCGGCACCATCAATCAAATTCTTCAGGGAAACGGCAGATTGATAACCGTAGTAGGTTGCGGCGGCAACCGCGACAAAGGCAAACGCCCCATGATGGCCCGCGAAGCGGTGGACGGGAGTTGGAAAGCCATTCTTACTTCTGACAACCCACGTTTTGAAGAACCGCAGGACATCCTGAACGACATGCTTGCCGGACTCGATATAATTCAAAAAACTAAGAGCCTGACCATTGTCGATCGTCGCGAAGCCATTAAAACAGCCTGTGCCATTGCTCAGGCAGGCGATGTGGTTTTGATTGCCGGAAAAGGACACGAAGACTACCAGATAATTCAGGGAGTGAAATATCATTTTGACGACAGAGAAGAAGTACAGGCGTGTTTCTAAATAAGCCCCTAAATCCCCTTTCGCCTAAAGTCGAGACAAGCAAAGTCGAGACACAGCATGGGGAATTTTAAAACACTAATAACTGAAAGAACAAATATAAAATAGTAATAATATAAAAAAGGAGCAGCATAAACCTAATTCCTGCTTCGGGAGTTAGGGGGCTGAAGAAAACATGCTCTACCATTTATTTACCTACTTAGACAAAGCGTACGACTTTCCGGGAGCGGGAATGTTTAATTACATTTCCTTCCGTGCAGGCCTGGCATTTATTTTAGCTTTGCTCCTATCCACCATGTTTGGGCGTAGGATTATCGATTATTTGCAAAAAAAACAAATCGGGGAAACCATTCGGGATCTCGGACTCGAAGGACAAATGAGCAAAAAAGGCACCCCAACCATGGGTGGAGTGATTATAATCATTGCCATCTTGGTGCCAACCCTTTTATTAGCAGCGTTGAATAATATCTATACTATATTGATGCTGATTACAACCGTTTGGCTCGGATTAATCGGATTCTTAGACGATTATATCAAAGTTTTCCTCAAAAATAAAGAAGGATTAAGCGGTCGGTTTAAAATTGTAGGACAAGTTGGGTTGGGACTGATTGTGGGATTAACCATGTATCTGAGTCCCGACATTGTGATACGGGAAAATAAAGAAATAAAAGGTGAAACAACGCGGGTTGAGAATGTGCTTTATGCCAAACACGACGTTAAATCGACCAAAACCACTATTCCTTTCTTAAAAAACAACAATCTCGATTATGCCGATGCATTTAAATGGGCAGGTGAAAAAGCACAGGAATATGGTTGGATTTTATTTGTTTTAGTTGTAATTTTTATTGTCACGGCTGTATCGAATGGCGCCAATATGACCGATGGATTAGATGGCCTTGCAACAGGAAGTTCTGCGATTATGGGCGTCACGCTCGGGATACTTGCCTATGTGTCGGGTAACGTGAATTATGCCGGTTACCTGAACATCATGTACATTCCGGGAACCGGCGAATTATTGATTTACGCAGGAGCATTTATTGGTGCAACTATCGGATTCCTCTGGTACAATGCATTTCCCGCACAGGTTTTCATGGGCGACACAGGCAGTCTGACTTTAGGTGGAATCATCGCCGTATTCTCCATTGCCATTCATAAAGAATTGTTGATTCCTATTCTTTGCGGAATATTCCTTGTCGAAAATGTCTCGGTGATGACACAGGTGGGATATTTTAAATACACCAAAAGGAGATATGGCGAAGGTAAACGTGTGTTTAAAATGGCGCCACTTCATCATCATTTTCAAAAACAGGGAAATGCTGGCATTCAGGCTGTTTTCCAACGTCCGTTACAGGCGATGCCTGAATCGAAAATCGTTGTCCGTTTTTGGATTGTAGGAATTATTTTGGCAGCAATAACAATTATAACATTGAAGATAAGATAAAAGTCCTTGAAATCCCCTCTCGCCTTTCGCTTTTCGCCTTTCGCTTCTCGCCTAAAGTCGAGACAGGTAAAGTCGAGACGCAGCAAGGGGTACTTTAAGAGCGGGGGAAATAAAGAAAATTAACTAAATATCAAATTATCTCTAAGCTCCTTTCGGGGGTTTGGGGACTACTGGTAGAACAATATGAGAATAGCCATTTTAGGAGGAGGAGAAAGCGGAGTCGGAGCAGCGGTTTTGGCTAAGAAGCAGGGTTTTGAGGTTTTTTTATCCGATTTATCGGAAATAAAACCTCAATACAAAACCATGTTGGATGAATATGAAATACAATGGGAAGAAAAGCAGCATACGGAAGAAAAAATTCTGAACGCTACTGAAGTTATTAAAAGCCCAGGAATTCCCGACAAAGCTCCTTTGATCAAAAAACTTCATGCACAAGGCACACCCGTAATTTCCGAAATTGAGTTTGCCGGTCGCTATACCAACGCCAAAATGATTTGTGTCACAGGCAGTAACGGTAAAACAACCACGACTATGCTTGTTTATCATATCCTGAAAAATGCAGGATTGAATGTAGGGTTGGCAGGAAACGTGGGAAACAGCCTGGCCTTGCAGGTTGCCACTGAGAATTTCGATTATTACGTGGTCGAGTTAAGCAGTTTCCAACTCGATGGCATGACCGGATTTAAAGCCGACATCGCTATTCTGCTGAATATTACGCCAGATCATTTGGATAGGTACGATTATAACTTTCAGAACTATGTTGATTCAAAATTCCGTATCACCCAAAATCAGACAGGCGACGATGCTTTCATTTTCTGGGAAAACGACCCGGTTATCAAAGCGGAACTTACCAAAAGAAACATACAATCAGCCATGTATCCTTTTGCTATTGAGCGTACCGAAAAAACCAAAGCATTTATCGAAAAAGACGAACTGATAATTAAAACCCTCAAAAATTTATTTACTATGCCGGCAACTGAATTAGCCCTTCAAGGTTTACACAACACTTACAATTCGATGGCAGCAGGATTAGCAGCCACCATCGTGGATGTAAAAAAAGACGCCATTCGTCAGTCCTTACAGGATTTTCAGGGTGTGGAACATCGTTTGGAATATGTGGCAACCATACGCAACGTGCGCTATATAAACGACTCGAAAGCCACCAATGTAAACTCATGCTGGTATGCATTACAAAGTATGAAAACGCCTACCATATTGATTCTGGGGGGAACCGACAAAGGGAATGATTACTCGGAAATAGAAGAACTGGTACGTGAAAAAGTAACGGGATTGATTTTTATGGGTCTTGACAATTCCGCTTTACATAAATTTTTCGATGGAAAAGTTGAAAGAATAATCGATGTTCAATCGATGGAAGATGCTGTAAATGCAGCCTACAATATGGCTAATGCGGGCGATACGGTTTTATTGTCGCCCTGCTGTGCCAGTTTCGATTTGTTTAAAAACTACGAAGACAGGGGCTGGCAGTTTAAGAATTGTGTGAGAAATCTGTAATGTTTCGGGCCTCGCAATTTTTAATCGAAAACAATTAAATTGTAAAAAATGGATTCACTACTGAAAAAATACCTGAGAGGCGACGCCACTTTGTGGATCGTGTTCATCATGCTTTGTGTAGTTTCGATTATCGAAATGTACAGCGCATCGAGCACGTTGGCTTACAAAGCTGCCAACCACACGGCGCCCATGTTGCGTCACGTGGGGTTTTTGGCGGGTGGAGCGCTTATAACCATTGGCGTACATTTAATTCCATATCGTTATATAAGGCTTATAGCATATCTTGGATTAATCCTTTCGGTAATTATGCTTATTATGGTGTTATTTAACGGTCAAAGCGAAAATGATGCTACCCGCTGGTTGGTGATTGGCGGAGTTCAATTCCAGCCATCAGAACTGGCAAAACTTTCTGTAATCATTGTGGCAGCCGATTTTATATCAAGAATTAAGGAGACCAAGAAAGATGAAAAACGATATTTCTGGAATACATTAATATTATTGGGAATAATATGTCCACTGATTTTACTGGAAAATTTTTCTACAGCAGTTCTTCTGTTCGGAGTAGTTTTTATCATGATGTTTATCGGCAGGGTATCATTAAAAAGGCTGGGAGCTCTTGCAGGCAGCCTTGTTTTGGTTTTAATATTGAGTTATGGAGCGGTTAAAGCGATCCCACAAGATAAAATGCCGGCCGCATTCGACAGGGCATACACCTGGATAGCACGTATCGACCGGTTTATATCGGATAAAGATGATGAAAAGGACAAATATATAATTACCGACGAAAACCGGCAGGTTCAACATGGGCGCATAGCTATCGCACGTGGTGGGGTCTTTGGCGTCATGCCCGGAAACAGCGTTGAACGTGATTATCTTCCCCAGGCATATTCCGATTTTATTTATGCAATTATTGTTGAAGAATTAGGATTGGTCGGTGGTATTTTTGTTATCTTGCTTTATTTGATTCTACTGTTTAGGGCCGGACGGATTGCAACAGAAAGCCCGACCGTATTTCCGGCTGTTCTTGTAATTGGGTTGTCTCTAATGATTGTTACACAGGCTTTTGTAAGCATGTCGGTTGCCACAAGCCTCGGACCCGTTACCGGACAACCATTGCCCTTAATCAGTCGAGGAGGTACATCGATATTGATTACCTGTATATATTTCGGAATTATTTTCGGAATTACCCGGCAAATAAAAGAAGATGGCCAACCGGTTGACGAAAATATGGACGAAAAACCTGAAGATAATATTCCGGTTGTTAATCTGGAGGAACTTGAATAATTAAGTTATTAGTTAAATTAAGTTGATTAATTTATGAATGAAACTTTGTAACTACTCAGCACCCTAATAAATTTGATAATAATCAGCCATTTAGTTGATTGTTATGTATTTAAACTCTTAGCCCCGACGGGGCTAAATATGCATAACCCCCAGTAAACGAAGCGCAACTGGGGGATAATGAAACAATCCCCTCCTTTTGATTTTCAGTTCGACTTTGCCGAACTGAAAATCAAAAGGTTATAAAAATAAAGGGTACTGAGTAGTTACAAAATAAAACAGGTTTTTCCATATAATCACCTGTTTGAAAATAGCATGATTTTTTGTACCTTTGTGCTCTCAAAAAAAAACTACTCCCAACCCCTCTTGCCTGCGGCGAGATACGATGAAGGGGAATTTTGAATTTTATCGATAGGATTAAAATTATTTTTGGGGAATATAAATTATAAAAACTTATGTTTGAATCTCTTAGTGAAAGACTGGAACGGTCGTTTAAAATACTGAAAGGTGAAGGTAGAATTACCGAGATTAACGTGGCGGAAACGCTGAAAGATGTGCGTAAAGCCTTGTTGGATGCCGACGTTAATTATAAAATTGCCAAAACATTTACCGATACCGTAAAGGATAAAGCCATTGGCCAGAACGTGTTGACAACGCTGAAACCCAATCAGTTGTTGGTGAAAATCGTGCACGACGAGTTAACCGAATTGATGGGTGGACAAAGTGTGGACATCAATCTGAAAGGAAATCCGGCTGTGATTTTAATGTCGGGGTTACAAGGTTCGGGTAAAACTACTTTCTCCGGTAAACTGGCCAATTTGCTAAAGACCAAACGCAGCAAACATCCGCTTTTGGTGGCTTGCGACGTGTATCGCCCTGCTGCTATCGAGCAGTTGAAAGTGTTGGGCGAACAACTCGGCATTCCGGTTTATTCTGATTTAGAGAGCAAAAATCCGGTTACTATTGCCGAAGCGGCAATTAAATACGCCAAACTGCACGGAAACGATGTAGTAATTGTGGATACCGCCGGTCGTTTGGCGGTGGATGAAATGATGATGAACGAAATTGCAGCCATCAAAAAAGCCATCCAACCCCAGGAAATCCTGTTTGTGGTCGATTCGATGACCGGACAGGATGCTGTAAATACTGCCAAAGAATTCAACGACCGTCTCGATTTTGATGGAGTGATCCTAACCAAACTCGATGGCGATACCCGTGGTGGCGCTGCTCTTTCCATCCGTTCGGTGGTAAACAAACCGATTAAGTTTGTGGGTACCGGCGAAAAAATGGATGCGCTCGACGTGTTTTATCCCGAACGTATGGCCGACCGTATTCTCGGTATGGGCGATATTGTTTCGTTGGTTGAACGCGCCCAGGAACAATATGATGAAGACGAAGCCCGCCGCTTGCAAAAGAAAATTGCGAAAAACCAATTCGACTTTAATGACTTCTTATCCCAGATTGCCCAAATCAAGAAAATGGGTAATATCAAGGATTTGGCGGCTATGATTCCCGGAATGGGAAAAGCCCTGAAAGATGTCGAAATTGATGATAATGCTTTCAAGGGAATTGAAGCGATTATTCACTCAATGACTCCGAAGGAACGTGAAAATCCGGGTTTATTAAACGGAAGCCGTAAGAATCGTATTGCCAAAGGAAGCGGGACGACTATTGTGGAAGTTAACCGCTTGTTGAAACAGTTTGAACAGACCAGTAAAATGATGCGTATGGCTACTGTACAACAAGGTAAATTAAAAATGGGGAAAAGACGATAAAAGCCCGCTAAATCTCCCCAAAAGGGGACATTAAAGAGAACGGCTTATTTTGAATTTATAATTTAACAATACATTTTACATTTTCCCACTTGGGGGAATAAGAAGGGAGCTAATATGCAACTTATTGATGGCAAAGCTGTTTCGAATCAAATAAAACTTGAAATAGCCGAAGAAGTGGAAAAAATGGTCAGTGCAGGGGCAAAACGTCCTCATTTGGCTGTGATTATCGTCGGACACGATGGGGGAAGTGAATCGTATGTTACCGGGAAAGTTAAAGATTGTGGCGATTGCGGCTTTACATCTACATTGATTCGTTTTGAAGAAGATGTTACCGAAGATGTTTTACTGGCCGAAGTTGATAAATTGAATAAAGATGCGGATGTAGATGGATTTATTGTACAATTGCCTGTACCAAAGCATATTTCAGAACAAAAAATAATTGAAGCAATCGATTACCGCAAGGATGTGGATGGTTTTCATCCGGTAAATGTGGGTCGCATGTCGATTGGCTTGCCATGCTATGTGTCGGCAACACCTTCTGGAATTTTGGAATTGCTGAAACGATATAAAATTGAAACCTCAGGAAAAAACTGTGTGGTAATTGGTCGGAGTAATATCGTGGGTAAACCAATTGCGTCCCTTATGATGCAAAAAGGTTATCCGGGCGATGCAACGGTGACCGTTTGTCACAGCCGTACTAAAAACCTGAAAGAAATTTGCCTGCAGGCGGATATAATCATTGCCGCTCTTGGGCAACCTGAATTTTTGAAAGCCGATATGGTGAAGGATGGAGCCGTAATCATCGACGTAGGAACTACACGCGTGCCTTCCACCGAAACTAAATCGGGTTTTAAGTTGAAAGGTGATGTGGCTTTTGACGAAGTCGCGCCAAAATGTTCTTATATTACTCCGGTTCCCGGTGGAGTAGGTTTGATGACTCGTATTGCTTTGATGAAAAATACGTTGTTGGCCGCAAAAAGGGAAATATATTAGCCACCTAAATCCCCTTTCGTCTCTAAACGAGACACACAGCAAAGGGGACTTTAATAGCTAATACATTATGAAACCCCCATGACCGAGATTAAAAATCAGGACACACAAGGAGATGATTATAAAATAACAAAACTCAAAGTACCTGTATTATTCCCCCTTTAGGGGGTTAGGGGGCAGATATATAAATTATAAACAGATGAAACACCCA